>CAZIAG010000091.1:0-7968 GCA_964537375.1 uncultured Roseivirgaceae bacterium | reverse complement strand
AAACCAATTCCACCCGCACGTCAGAAGGGTTCGGCATAAAAGGTGTCGACGTTGACGCCATAGTTTGAAATATCCGCAGGCTGTCGAGGTTTTGCGTGGCCACAAAATATGTCGTGTTTTTTCCCGGGATACGTACAAGTCCCTTCGCATCGCCGTTAACCTGAAACCCACTCTCTACCGAGCGTAATACCCGGAAGTTTCCTTTGCCATCACCAAGCAATACAGCCCCTGTAAACGCGTCGTACTGACCGGCCGTAGGTTCATTTGCATAGTCGTTTCCTACGAGGACCACATCGAGGTGTTCGTCGTCGTTTATGTAGTCGACGACAATTCCATTGACGGGCGCGAACTGCGCTGCGACCGGTAATGCACGGATTTGAAATTTCCCATTCCCGAGGTTTTCGACATAACTGGTCGCCATGTGATTGGCTTCCATCATCAGTGCCCCTTCGAGCTCGTCGGGAGTGAACAATTGATCGAACGTCGTCTTTGCAAACTCCGCATAGGAGGAAAATTGTTTCCTGAACCTGGGGCTTTGAGAATTCAGCTCATCCCAATAGTGAATGGGGTAGGAGGCCATCTGTCCCGTCTCCGATTTGAGATAGCATGCGAGCACTGCATCAACACTCCCATTGTTATCGAAGTCCTTGGCACATACAGTGAGTGGATGTTCGGGAGAGGCACCATAATAGTTGTTTAACCCAAGGTTACCCACGATGTAATCAGTGTCGCCGTCAGCGTCAAAATCGCCGCCCTGTATACTGCGGAACCAGCCAATGCGGGATTCAAGGCCTGTAGCGTCGACCTTCTCCAGCCCACTCCCTGTATTCCTGAAAAAGGTGACGGGCATAAATTCTCCAACGACGATAAGATCAGGCTTTCCGTCATTGTCGAAGTCACTCCAAAGCGCGTCGACTACCAATCCCGGATTAACAAGCTCTCGGCAAATGGATTCGGTTTGATCCGTGAACTTACCCCCATCGTTAATAAGCAGCCTGCTCGGATCGGCAAAGGGATATCGACCCAGGGACACTCCTCCTCCTATGAACAGGTCAATGTCGCCATCTCCGTCAAAGTCGGCGCCGCGAACGCATGAACCGGCAGTCGTTGTGTTCGGCAAATTATTCGACAAGTGAAAATTTCCTTGTCCATTGTTGATCCAAAGTTTGTCCTGAAGGTTTTCTGAACCTGACTCGAACTCATAGCTCCCGCTCGCCGCGTAAAGATCCAGGTCGCCGTCGTTGTCAACATCGACCAATAACAAACCAGCATCTTCGCCGGAGTTCGTCATGTTATACAGCGCGCGCTTAATGAAAGCTCCCTCCTCAGCCTGAAGAAACAAAACACCATCTTGTTCGGCAGACGCGCCGACGACAAAATCTTCAAGCCCATCGCCATTGACATCACCTACGGCTATTGCCGGGCCACGTTGCGTGTATTTATGCGGTAGCGTGCGTTGGATGTTGAAATCGATTTTGACATCCTCCACGTGTTTGTAGGCGGTTCCCAGGCGGTCATTGTTCACTTGAGACAGCAACGGCCGATACACCGTCTCCGGCAAGGTGATTCGTTCGATTGCTTCCTCATAACGCACCATAAGCGTTTGGTCGACGACGAGGTTTCGCAGCACCTGGATGCCCTTTTGCGGCCATTCAATGAGCACGCTATCAATCAGCTCTGTCTGGCCAACGCCGAAATGAACTACGTCTTCAACGGTCGACAAGTATCCTCGATACAAGTTTTGCTCGGCGAACTGAATTCTTCCCTGGTGATACAAGGTCACTTTTGCGCCGAGAGCAGCGCGATTCCCGACGGGCCCCTGCAGTTTAATTCGAAAGAAGTGGTTCTTCTTGTTTTGATTTTTCCCATCGGTGTAGAGGCGATTTTCATATATCGACACGGGCGCATCAATATTATTGACAACATAGTCGAGGTCTCCATCGTTGTCGAGATCGCCATAGGCAGCACCGTTTGCGAAGGAAGGCTGGTTGAGACCCCATTCGGCAGTGACGTCGCTGAACGTAAGATCACCGTTGTTGCGGAACGCGAAATTGGGAATCTTTACAGACGGAACGTGTTGAAGCAGATAATCGACCCCGGCGATATTCAGCGTCTTTTGTCGAAAACTTATGAAGTCGCGGTCTGTGATATCCTTAGGGAATCCGTTCGTGACAAAGAGGTCGCGATATCCATCGTTGTCAAAGTCAGCGAACAGTGGAGACCAACTCCATTCGGTTTGGTATACACCCGCAAGCTGACCGATTTCACTAAACGTACCATCTCCATTATTCAGCTGAAGCATGTTCCGAACATGCTGATGAGTATAGTTGAACCGCTCATCGTTGATATACGTAATATATCCCGCATTTGACACGATGGTCTTTTTCCTGAGGTTATTGTCCGGAAGCATATCCAGGGTGATTATATCCAGCCAACCATCGTTATTGATGTCGGCGATATCGTTACCCATGGAAAACTTAGACTGGTGCTTGATATACTTATCGATCTCGTTGACAAACCTTCCCTGATAGTTTATATAGAGCAGATCGTTGGTGATGTAATCGTTCCCGACGTAAATGTCGGTCCAGCCGTCACGATTCACATCACAAAATGCGACCCCCAGTCCATACCCTTCGCAGATAATTCCCACCTCGAGGGAGACGTTTGTAAATGTGCCGTCGCCGTTGTTTCGATAGAGTTTATCGGTGTTGATTGAAGAGCCGTCGTTGACTTTGCGTCGGTAATTGACGGGACCGGTCTGTCTCGAATTGGTAAGGATAAAAAGGTCCAGGTCTCCATCGTTGTCATAGTCCAAAAAGCCGGCATTTGCGCTATAACCGTCGTCGTCGACACCCATTTCCGAGGCTTTGTCGATGAACGAAACATGTCCATCCTCGCCGATTCCCTGGTTGATGAACATCATGTTTTTGCGTCTTGTGGAATCCGGTGAAATCGTAGAGCAGACATAAACGTCAGCCCATCCATCGTTGTTCACGTCAGCCACAGCGACACCTGACTTCCATTGATCAAAGCCGCCTATTCCTGCTGACGACGAGATATCTTCAAACTGGAGATTCCCCCGATTGATGTACAACTTGTTGGGCACCATATTGCCCGTAAAAAACAGATCGCTCAATCCGTCGTTATTGAAATCGGCGATAGCGACTCCGCCTCCATTGTAGAAGTAATCGAGCGTAATGATGTTGAGTTGGTCTGTCTGAAATAACCTGTTTTCAAAGTCAACGTTCGATTCTTTCGGATCAAGCAATCGAAACATGGTTTCTTCCTTGGATGCGCACGAGCACATGAGCGTCATGCCGACCAGAATAGCCACGGTAATTCTCATGTTCAGTAATTAAATTGGAGCGGATCGGTCTTACTGCAAAATAACAATTTCGACGGAGGGTTACACGGTGAAGTTAAAAAAGAGACATTGTCGATTGACAATGTCTCTTTTTTTCCGAAAGCAAATACGCGGTTAATACTGGCGCGAACCTCCCCACTCCGTAGATTGGTCGATCATTTTTACACCGCCTACGGTGGACTGCGTGATTACGTACTCGGGAATAGGCTCGTAGCGGTACTTGCGTTCAAAAGTGACACCGCTGATGTGATTGCGTTTGGTTTTCTCCTCCGCGAGGTATTCGGAATTCATATAATCCACGATATCAAACGGCAGGCCTGTCAACCCGGCCTGGGACGCAGCATCCCAGCGAACGAGGTCGAAGAAGCGATGTCCTTCCATGGCCAGCTCAAGCTTGCGCTCAAAGCGTATCGCCCTCAAAGCCTCTGCTCTCGTGCCAAATGCCGGATATTGACCTACGACATAATTTGCGGCAGGGGTATTGGTAAAGCCCTGTGCTGGATCGTCGTTAACATAAGTATACACTGGGCTATTGGCGGCGCGTGCCCTTACCTCGTTGACGAGGGTGCGCGCCTCATCAAGCTTGTTGAGTTCGGCTTTGGTTTCCGCTGCAAGCAGCAACACATCGGCATACCGGATGATGTGCACATTTTGTGCAGTTCCTGTAAAGCCCCAGTCAAGACTGCCGGCTGTTGTGCCTTCGTCAGCAAGCCAGGGAACATTTTTCTTGGGCGAATAGGGACCACCGTTGGACACCTGACGAATCCAGTTGTTCCCGGGATGCAATCCCCAGTCAAGGTAAGGAAGTCCCCGACGTCCGACCGTCCAATCAAGGCGCGGATCTACCGGCGTCGTCAAATCGGGTGTGAACGGATCATTTGACAACAATCCTTCATCATTGGTTATGTCGCTGTCGTTATATGTATCGAACAGCGGGAGTCCGGTCACAGCGTCCACTTTGTATGAGTTCACCAGATTCTGAGATGGCTGGAAGAAACCACAGCAACCCGCGAATTCGGCAGAGCTCCCATGTGGTTGGTTCAGCGTATTCTCGTAGTTACCATTTCCGATTGTTCCGTCCCCAAAGGAAGCTTCATAAGCGAAGACCGACTCGGGGTTACCTTTTTCCATCGTCACGCGGTAGTTGTGATAAAACTCGTCACACAAATCGTAGGGAACGCCACCGGCTGTCGTGCCTTGGGCAATGATCTCGTCAAAAAGAGGCTCCGCCGCGGCCCATTTTGCCTGGAACACATACACTTTTGCCAGGTATGCGGCAGCCGCCCATTTATTGGCCCTGCCATCATTGATTTGCATACCCGGCAGATTGTCGTAGGCAAACTGAAAATCAGCTTCGATTTCCGGCCAAATCATGTGATCGTTTTGGATGGTAGCGAGATCTTCCGCGCTGATTTTGTCTTCGCCCACAAACGGAACTATGCCGAAGACTTTCAGGACTTCAAAGTGAAAGTGTGCCCTCAGAAAGCGAGCCTCCCCTTCAATACGGGCGGAGGTTGCGGCGTCAATCGTGCCGGCTTCCGTGGCGGCTTTGAGAACACGAAGAGTCTGGTTAGCCTTAGCAATCCCATCGTAAGTTCCGGTCCATTTGTTGACCAGGTAGGCGTTACTTGGCTGTGCCTCGTGACGTTCAATCGGGTTAATATCGACACCGTCGTTGGGCTCGGTACCTTTATAGGCATCGCCCGCGCGAATACTTCCCCAAATCCAGTTCGATGCCCCGGCATTCTGGTTAAAATAGTTGTTGTCCCAGCTCTCAAAGTAAGAACCGTCTAATGCAGCGTACGTGGCAATCAGCATTCCTTCTACACCTTTCAGGTTCTGCAAAGAGACATCCGAATATGTACCAGGAGGTGGCTGATCAAGGAAGCTATCGCTGCACGAAATTCCTACTGAACTAAAGAACAGGGTCAGAACGATGTATGAAATATACTTGCGAATCATAGTAGTCACTTTTTTCGGGTTAGAAGCTTAAGTTCAGACCGACAATAACCTGGCGTGGATTGGGATACGCCGCGTCATCAAGTCCCATTGAAAGGTCACCACCCTGAATTCCGATGTCGGGATCAGGACCACTATACTTCGTGATCGTGAAGTAATTTTGGGCCTGCACATAGATGCGCGCACGCGACAACCGAGCTTTCTGCGCGATGGTTGAAGGTACGTTGTAGCCAATTTGGAGAGTTCTCCCTCGCAGATAAGAGCCACTTTCAATATAGTAGTCGTTCGACGACGAAGTGATCAGTCCGGAATAACCCCCATCAAGAGTCGGCAATGTGCCCGTACCCGTATTTTCATCCCATGCCTCATAAAGAACACGCTTGCTCACACCACCGATGAACACCCGCATATCGGTCCAGTACTTGGTATAGTTGAATATCTCGTTTCCGTAGTTCCAGACGAGGAACGTATTGAAGTCAAAGTTGCCATAGCGCAACCCCAGGCTTATGCCCATGATGAAGTCCGGGTGCGGGCTGCCGATAAACGTGCGGTCATCGTCCGTGATTTCTCCGTCCCCATCGATATCCTTGAACCTCCAGCTTCCGATGGCTTCACCACTCTGAACGATTGCGTCCAAATCCGCTTGAGAATTGAAGAAACCATCGATGACGTAGCCGTAGAATGACGACACCGGATGGCCCGCTTCTGTCCTCCAGACATTGTTCAAACGTGAGGCGTTAACCGAAAAGAACGTCTCGGGGTTACCGTCCAGGTCAATGGCGGTGTTGGTGTAATGAGTAAAAGTCAGTCCGACATCATAGCCGATATTGCTGGCAAATTCACCTCTGCCATTGACAGCCAACTCTATACCGCGGTTGCGCATCTTGCCGAGGTTGATTTCAGGCTGCACCAGAATTCCTCCCAACGGGGGCCGGGGTCGTCCCACCAGCAGCTATTTTGGGTCTGTGTGAAACCAGTTGCACGATACATCAAGTTGAACCGACAGGAGAGAGGCATCAAAACCAATATTCGTAGATTCGGACGTTTCCCATTTCGTTGCCTGGCTGGGCGCATTGTAGGCCGCATAACCCACAACGGTTGAAGTCTGAGAACGGTTGATATCATAGTTCGACAACCCGGGGTTAAACCGGAAGGTTGTATACTGATTGATCGCCTTCGCGTTTCGCTCGCTACCCATCTGACCCCAGCCAGCGCGAATTTTTAAATCCCCAATTATGCTAACTCCTTGCATAAAGGACTCCTCGGAAAGCCGCCATCCTACACCAAAGGAGGGAAACACGCCGTATCGATTCTCAAGACCAAACGCGGAAGAGCCATCACGCCGGACAGTAGCGTTAAATAGGTACTTATCATTGAAGGTGTAGTCCACACGTCCGAAGATCGACGCCAGCGTTCGAATCTGCGGTTGCGTGCTGTTGATCCCGGCGCCTGCGGCCTGGTCCGTGTTCAGGCTGACAAATGAAGGATCCTCGAAGTCGAAGGTGTTCACATTTTGAGTCGAGATACCGTCCCCGATATTCGCTTTAACTGCCTCCGTACCCGCGAGCAACCTAACCTCGTGATCTCCGAATTGTTTTGTAAATGCCAACGTATTCGTGAATGTCCACGCGAGGTTAAAACTGTAAGACTGGTTTAGTGCAGTTGTACCGACATTCTCAGCACGTTCATAAGTTCGCTTTACTATGTCCTTTGTGAAGAAGTTTCCATAGTCGATCCCGAACGAAGTATGGTAGGTCAGATTCTTCAGGATGTTGATGTCGGCGAAGACGTTGCCAAAGATTCGCCAGTTAATTATCTGGTCATCCTTATCGCGATATAACTGCGCCACGGGGTTCGTTCCGTTCCCGGAATTCCCGATACCATTACCGCCCCAACCTCCGCCGATATCATAGACGGGAATGTAGGGTACCATGCGGAATGATTGTGCCCAAGCACTTGCCTCTCCCCTCGCGCCGTTACCAGTGGCATTTTGAAAAGTTTCCCGAAGAACCTGCACGTTCTCGCCGAAGGTGATAAAGTCCGTGGGTTTAAACGACGTATTCAGGCGGAGCGCGTATCGGTCATACCCGGAAAATTTATAGGTTCCCTCCTGATCAAAATAGTTTAAGGCGACGGAATAGCTATTCGTTTCCGTGCCCCCTGCGGCGGTGATCTGGTGGTTTTGAATGATTCCCGTCTGCGTCATCTCCTTGAACCAGTTTGTTCCGTCGCTGACAGGCACGATCTGATAAATATTCGAGTAGTCCTCAATAGTATAAAGGGCCGGGTCGACTTGAGAGTCACCGGCGAAAAATCCGGCCTTTAACCCCGGGCTGACGACATAGAAGTCTGGATAGTTATTCGGATCGATATTGCCTTGCAAACCAAACAACGCGTGCGTTGTGCCAGGATCGGACAACCTGAGGTATTCGAGATACTCCCTTGTGTTCAGCAAATCAGGCATAATGCCCTCCGGAATGTAGGAAGCACCCGCGTAGCCATCGTAGGAAACCGTCATTTTTCCTGGCGTTCCCTTTTTGGTGGTCACGATGACAACGCCCTGCGCTGCCCTGGCGCCATAGATCGAAGCCGATGTCGCATCCTTCAGCACCTGGATGGATTCAATGTCATTGGGATTGATTGAC
>CAZIAG010000090.1:0-10524 GCA_964537375.1 uncultured Roseivirgaceae bacterium | reverse complement strand
CGATTCCGTAATAGTCCGGTTCTTTTACCTGTTGATCGCTGCCGATGGTAAGGTCAACGAAAAGGAAAAATTGGTACTGAGCCAAATGATTGAGTGTGAATCGATCAACCGCGAAGTGTATGAGTCTGAGATGCTTTTGCTGCCCACCCTTGACAAGCAGAAGGTGTATGCAGAATCGCTGGCCATTCTCAAGAAATTCCCGCGGAAGAAACAATTGAGGATTGTTGCCTGGCTTTGTGTTTTGGCCAATGCTGACGGATTTATGGATAAAGCGGAATGGCAGTTTATCTACGGTCTATACCAAAAGGAACTCCATCTGCCCCTGCAGGAAATATTTGATGTTCAGCGTGAGATCAACTTTGCGATCCTTGAAAGGCGCGTGTTGTCTGCGCCCTAGGTTGGAACGGGGGTGAAAGCATTTTCAAACCCCACAGGTTTGAACAAGTGCCGTCGCTCGCCAGATGGGTGGGCGTTCGGCACTTATTTTTTTTCAACCGGGGAAAAAGCGATCGGCAGGCTTTGTCGTCGGCCTATAGCCCAATCCGAATTGTTATCTTTACACAATGGCAAAGAAAAAGGAATGTCCTTCCTGCGCAATGATGGTCGATGCCGGGAGCGAGGTATGTCCTGTATGCAATTATGAGTTTCCCTCACGTCCCTCATCATTGAAATGGGTTGCGATCGCCCTGGCTGTATTTCTGTTGTTATACTTTTTCGTCCTGTAAGGGTAATTCATTTAATTGTTTGGTACCTCCAGAGAACACGATAGATAAGATCCTCGGTATTGACTACCCGATTATCGTGGCGCCGATGTTCCTGATTTCCAATGTGAAAATGATCAGGGCTGCACTGGCAAGTGGGGTTACTGCCGCTTTCCCGGCGTTGAATTATCGAACGGATTCGGAACTCCGCGCAGCGATCGATGAGATCCGCACCGCATCGTCAAAACCTTTTGGCGTTAACCTGATTGTCAACCGGTCAAATCCGAAGTACAAGTCTCAATTGAAAACCTTACTGGACCGGCATGTCGACTTTATCATAACCTCGTTGGGGAGTCCGAAAGAGGTTATTCAACTCTGCAAAGGTGAAGGGATCAAAGTTTTCTGCGATGTCGTAGACCTTACCTACGCGCGCAAGGTTGAGGATCTGGGAGCGGATGGCCTGATTGCCGTCAACTCCCGGGCAGGTGGACATGCCGGATCGGTTGAGCCACGCGAATTGATTACTCAACTGACGACCCATTGCAGCATCCCGGTGGTAAGCGCGGGCGGGATCGGTACCGGCGGACAGCTGCACGAGGTAATGCAATGGGGCGCGGCAGGGGCCTCCATTGGAACTGTCTTCATAGCATGTGAAGAATCCGAAGTATCACCGGAGTATAAGCGGGCGATGATTGACTACGATGAAAGTGATATCGTGAAGACTGCACGCATGTCTGGTTCACCCCTTACGGTCATTAATACGCCCTACGTTAAGCAACTCGGTACCGAGCCTACCTTGCTCGAAAAATTGATTCACAGAAGTCCTCGCCTCAAGAAATATATCAAAATGCTGATTGCATTTCGGGGTATGAAGGCAGTTGAACGCGCTGCATTCCGGGCAACATACAAGACGGTGTGGTGTGCGGGACCGGCCATCGCTTACGTGCAACGCATTGAACCGCTCGAGGAAATCGTCGGCCGGATTACTTCAGAATACAAATCCGCCCAGGAACATTTCGAACGTGTAGTCTGAAGCGGCACGAGGGGTCGCACCGGCATGGATTCTTTTAGACTTCGTCCATGCGAATTCTTGTTCTAACGGTTGCTTTGGCTTTCGTTCAGGCTCCTGATTCATTTGGTCAGGGCAATGACAGTATCGAATACATTCATGGGCTACCGCGAACCGGCGATGATACCATTCAACCCCAAGCGCCCGACCGGACGCCATATCGTCAACTCACGAGAATCTCCGCGCATGAACTGCCCCCGAAATTGTTGTCCAGGCTGCAACGCAATGATGTCTACAACGGATGGGAGAACGCAACTTATTACTACGACTCCCGGGTGCAACGCTATGAAATACATTTCCGGTCCGACAGCCTTACACGGGTGTACGGATTTGACCGGCAAGGACGCCCAACAACGTACGATCAATTCGACAACCAGCCGCGTCGATAAAACTTTTCCTAAAGCAATCTGCTGGTTCGTGCGGCATAGATTTTTTTTCTGCGCGCGAAAACGTCAAAAAATGAAAAATCGATTCTACAGCTTGATGACCGCGGTGATTCTTGGTTTTGTTGTTCTGGGTTGCGAATCGAAAACCTCAGACAATGCCGGTTCGAGTGATGCCAACGCCGACAAAGACGAGGATTTTGCAATTGATGCTGTTTCTGACGGACTATTTGAGGTTCAGGTCTCTAAACTGGCTGTGCAGAAGGCGAACGCGCCGGAAGTTAAAGCGTTTGCGCGGAAGATGGTCGACGCCCACGCCAAAGCAAACGAAGAATTAAAGGCATTAGCGGGTGATAAGGGTATAGTGTTGCCTGATGTTATATCCGAAAAGCAACAAGAGACATATTATGAATTGGATAAACACGCCGGCGCGGAGTTCGATCGCGAATTCATCGACTTGATGGTAGAGGAACACCGCGACGCGGTAAACAGGTTTGAACGACAAGCGGAAAACGGTGAAGATGTCGAACTCAAGACCTGGGTGCAGACAAAGATTCCGCAACTTCGTCGCCACCTCGAGGAAGCGCAATCCATCCAGGAGACACTTCGCAACGCAGGGTCATCGAGTGCCCGTCGATAACCAGTTGGGTTAGGAACAAGTCATTTGAAGTGGTACAGCAGGATTACCGTAGCGGTAAATGCCGGTTTGGGATTGTCTTTGATCTCGAGCACGGCGTCAAGACCGGTTTTTGCTATCCCACGCAGGTTTACCAGTGATGCCAGTTTTACCCTGAGCCGAACTTGACTGCCAACCACTACCGGCTGATTAAACTTGAGCCCTTCAATACCGTAATTGATCAGCATGCTTATGTTATTGATCTCGGCGATTTGGTTCCACAGGTAGGGAACAAGCGACATCGCCAGATAACCATGAGCAATTGTTTTTTTGAAAGGACTCTCTACGGCAGCGCGCTGCACATCGGTGTGTATCCATTGGTGATCGAGAGTTGCATCCGCGAAACGATTGATGCGTTCCTGGTCGATCGTTAGATATTCAGACACGCCGAGTTCCTTGCCAAGGTGTTGCTCGAATTCGGCATAACTGCCGATGATTACTTTTGCCATGGGCTTAGGTTTGGGGCGAAAATACGGGTAACGAGTGCAAAGGGCAATGGGAATGTTCTGAATTAATCCAATAATTATTACAAGCGGATCTCGCGATCGACTTTTTGAACGAGCAATTCAAAGGCGTTCGCGATGGCTTCCTCATCGGAAATTAGCTCGTCGACAAGCGTGATCACGTGACGTATGCCGCATTTCGTGTATTCATCCTTCATGAGCTCATTTTTTCCACACACGGCTATTACTTCTTTGCCCATCGACGCCGCTACTTGGGCTATAGTGGCGACGACCTTGCCACGAAGGGATTGTGAGTCCAGTTTGCCTTCACCGGTAATTACGACATCAGCCATCCTGATCTTTTCATGCAAGCCAAATTTCTCCATCATATAGTCGATTCCCTTCCTGACCGCGGCTCGGAGAAATGCAACGCATCCGCCTCCCATGCCACCGGCAGCACCGGCGCCGGGAAAATTCATGGATACCTGCAGTTGATCGGCAACGATTGTGTCGAGATGTTTCAGACCATTGTCGAGTGACGTTAATATCGAAGTATCGCCACCCTTTTGCGGTCCGTAAACCCATGCGGCGCCGTCGTGTCCATGCAGGGGGTTGTCGACATCGCACAGGGCGGTAATTTTAACGGAGGCGAGCCGGGGATGTACATTGTTGGTTTTGATAGTTGCGATCTTGACCAAGTTGGCGCCGATGGGTGTCAACGGGTTGCCATTGTTGTCAAGGAACTCATATCCAAGAGCGCTAGCCATGCCGATGCCTCCGTCATTGGTCGCGCTTCCACCAAGCCCCAGTACGATGTTCGAGACACCTTTATCAAGGGCCGCCGCGATAAGTTGTCCAGTGCCAACGGTGGTGGTGTTCGCCGGATTACGAAGCTTAATGGGTACGAGATTGAGTCCAGATGCTTGCGACATTTCAATGAATGCTGTGCTGCCGTCAGCAGATATGCTGTACGATGCGTTGGTGGGATTAAACAGAGGATCTTTCACCGTTGTGATTTTTACCGAACCGTTGTTCAGCAAAGTCAATAACGACATGGTTCCTTCGCCGCCGTCGGCCATTGGCGCATACTCTATGTTAATGGACCGATTTCCACGAAGCAAGCCCGCTGCCACTGCGTCACAAACCTGTGAGGCAGTGAGTGAACCTTTGAATTTGTCGGCTGCTATTAAGATTTGTTTCATAGCCTTACTCGATTAAGTGCCGACAACATGGCGCGCAGAAAACCTACTGAAACGTAATAGCTGATCAGGCATTTTGGGTTATTTATGTCGATAGCAAAGATCGGCTTTTGAAACGAATCGGCCATTCGTTATATTGGGAGCTAACCTCCACCCATTTTTTGTGATCGGCATCGTTTCATTCCTGCAAGCACGCGCACATGTTGCCGATCGCGACCGACGACAGATTTTCGCCAGCAATATTTTGGCGATCTTCTTTTGCCTGGCAAGTCTTGGTGGCGCGTACATCTTATATGAACAGTACGGGCTAATCTCGACCCTTCCCTGGATCTATAGCGTAGCTTTCATCTTTTTGCTGGTCCCGGCGGTCAACCGATGGGGCAACGATCTGGTCGGGCGAATGGCACTTTGTCTTCTACCCGTTGTGTTGACGATGGTTGTGACCATAGATGTCAGGCTCCATTACCCTGGGGAACCAGTTTATTTTGATAGTCGGCTAATCCTGTTGGCCGCGCCTGTTTTACCGGGCATTCTCTTTCGGTTGGATGAAAAAGGGCCATTGTATTTCTGCGTCGGTTTCTCTGCTGCTTGCGTTCTTTTCTATGATCCTATTCATGAGTGGGTAGGCGCCGGGCAAAGCCGCCAAGGTCTTGTCGATTCCACCCAATATTATATCAATTATGCGGTGATTATTACTTTCACTGTGTTGGTCGTGGGTGTTCTTTTCCTGCGGTCATTGCTTGAACTTGCCGAGCGCAGTCTGGAAGAACAAAACCGGCAATTGGCGGAAAACCGCCAGGAAATTGAAGCGCAGCACGAGGCCCTGTTAGAACATCAGGAAAAGGTATTGAGTAGCAGCGAAAAGCTCGAAGCCGCCAACTCGTTGATTACACGACAGCAAATCGAACTTGAGAATTACAATGCTGCTCTTGAAAAGCTTGTCGTGGAGAAGAGCCAGGAACTGTTGCGAGCAAACGAAGAACTTGTAAAATACAACAACGAGTTACTCCAGTTTTCCTACACGGTTTCGCATAACCTGCGTGGACCGGTTGCTCGGCTCATGGGGCTTACACACCTGTTCAAGGTTACAGACGACGCGGATGAAAAGGCACGGCTGGAGGAACTTGTCATAAGATCGAGTGAAGAGCTGGATGAAGTGCTAAAAGACCTGAGCCTCATTATCGATGTGCGCAATGAAATTTACCGTCTTCGGGAAAAGATAGATCTCCAGGAGGAATGGGACCGGGCCCTTGCTCTTTTGGGTGACAACGTGCGCCGGGAGTACAGTATTTCCGTAGACTTTTCTTTCGCGCCCTACATATTCGCTGTGCGCCCCATGATCCAGAGTATCATGTATAATCTATTGAGTAATGCGATCAAGTATCAATCGCCGGACCGGCCCCTTGAAATAAGCGCACGATCAGAACGAAGGGGCTCAAGTCAGACCGTCATTGAAGTCAGCGATAACGGACTTGGGATCGACTTGACTACACAGGGAAAGCAGATCTTCCGACTTTACAAACGGTTTCACTCTCACGTTGCGGGTAAAGGACTGGGTCTGTATCTCGTGAAATCCCAAGTGGATGCTCTGGGTGGGTCAATATCGGTCACGAGTACGCCGGGGCTGGGGACGACATTCACGATTGTGTTCAACGAGCCCGATGCCGTTCATAAGCAGGTCTTTCACAATACTGACGCCGCCTGTGTCTATTACGACGGCCACCGGAAGGTCACCGTGATTGAATGGAAGCGAAACGTCACGAGTGTCGAATACCGACAAACGTTTGGTGTCGTTTTCGATTCACTGCGCGTCTACAAAACGCCCGGTTGGATATCCGACGTAACACGCCAGGGACCTGTTTCCGCCGAAGATCAACGATGGCTGGTTGACACATTGGCCTCCGAGGCGATCAAGAGTGGACTCAAGCAGATCGCGTTGGTGGGATTTGACGCTGAGGAGAAACGGGAGTACTTCCAAACGATTATGAGTGTGATACAAAACTACAATGTTCGTATCCGGCTTTGTGCCGACATGCAGGAAGCGCTTTCCTGGATGGAACAAACGCTGCCGTAGACGAAAGCCGATGGTTGGTTTCGCCTTGGGGCACTACACTGGCTGTGCCGCCTTCTTTAAAATGTTCTTCAGCTCAGCGTCGTTAGTAAGGTCAAGGCGCAGAGGGGTTATCGAAACATAACCATTTTCAACTGCCCATCGGTCTGTTCCCTCATCGGCCGGCTCCATCGGCATGACCGTGAACCAATAATGTTTCCTGCCCATCGGGTCAATTCCCGGCACCACCTTTCCGTCGTATTGCCTGACGGATTGACGCGTCCAACGCACACCTTGTGGTTTCGGTGGAAAATTGACATTCGCGAGCCTGAGCTCCGGATTTTCAAGAAGTATTCTCAACGTCTTTTCCACATACGATTCGAGTGCTTCAAAGTCGGGTTCTGATTTGCCAGCGGGGGTGCTTAATGCAATTCCGCGCATGCCTAACAACACGGCCTGTTTTGCACCGGCAAGTGTTCCCGAGTGCCACATTGCATTGCCGAGGTTGGTCCCAAGATTGATTCCCGACAAGACCACGTCCGTCTTATTCCACAAATGCGAACCGAGTGCGACGCAATCAGCCGGTGTTCCGTTGACGCGATAGGCTTCAATGCCTTCGAAGGTGATCGGAGATTTTTTGTAGTGCAAAGGTCTGGAGGCCGTGATCGCATGCCCCATGGACGACTGTTCCACGTCCGGCGCTACAATCCTTACCTCACCAAATTTTAAGGCGACCTTGGCGAGGGCTGCGATACCGGGGCTGTAAATGCCGTCGTCGTTGGTAACAAGAATTCTCATATGCGAATCAGTCAACATTTTCATTCCCACCTGAAAAGCTGGTATAGAATTCTTATGCCCCGCTTTGTTTCTCGCACCAACAATGAAACGAGCAAGAATCCTTCACAACCCCAATGCCGGGGAAAGCGAATATTCCAGGAAAAGACTACTGTCCATGATTCAGGCGGCCGGGTTTTCCTGTAGTTATTCGTCCACAAAGGAGGAGGGATGGGGCGATTTCGAGCCTGATGATGAACTTATCGTGCTAGCCGGTGGTGATGGTACGGTGCGGAAAGTTGCCGGCACGCTAATCGAAAAGCATCTGCCGATCGGACTTCTCCCTTTGGGTACAGCCAATAACATTGCCCGGAGCCTCGGCATTGGGAACGATGTCGAGGAGATCATCAGGTCGTGGAGCCGAGGACACATCAAGAGGTATGACGTCGGTCGGATCTATGGTCTGAAGAGAGCGGACTTCTTCCTTGAAGGGTTCGGCTTTGGTGTATTTCCGAGGCTCATGAAGAAGATGGCCGAGAAAAGGTCTGGCTCGATCGAAAAGAACCTGAAGATGGCTCTGGAGCTCTTGCATGAAATCATTCTCACATCAAAAGCGCGGTACTGCGAGATATCGGTTGACGGTGCTGACTATTCCGGCGAATTCCTCCTGGCGGAAGTGATGAACTCGCAAAGCATCGGACCGAACCTGAATCTGGCTCCCTTTGCCGATCCGGGTGATGGCGCGCTGGATGTTATTCTTATTTCGGACCGGCAGCGCGATGAGTTTGCGTCGTACGTCCATCATAAGTTGCATAATGTTGAACAAGCTCCCGTTTTCAATATTCTGAAAGCAAAGAACCTCGAAATCTCATGGGCCGGGAAACTTCTGCATGTTGACGACGAGATTATTCAATTGGACAAGTCAAAGCCTATTAAGATCAGGTTGCAGGAGGGAGTACTGCGCTTTCTCGTCCCTTCCGTCAACGAGCGACTTGGATCACGCGCCCTGGCCCAGTCCAAATCGTCGTAAAATCTTATCTTTGGCGTAACTCCATATGCCAAAGAAGACGTTTCAATTTCGAACGAAGCTGAGTCCGGCGAGTAGAGTGTTTCTCAACACGGTTGTGTTTCTGCCGGATGACATTGTACGAGCGTTGCCTAAAGGCCGAATACGCGCCAAGGGAACTATGAACGGTGCGCCTTTTGACCTGGCGCCTCAGTACAAAAAAGATGGCTCCCGTTTCTTTACCGTTAGCGCTGCGTTGAGGAAAGCGGCGGGAATAAAAGCCGGGGATGCGGTGGAGGTGAAGTTCCAGCTCACCGATCCGGAATCGCTGGTGCTCCCCGAGGAATTACAGGCAGTGTTGGATCAGGATCCCGACGGTCGTGCTGTTTGGGATACGTTCACGACCGGCCTCCAACGCAGCCTGATGCATTATGTAACGTCTGCAAAAACGGTTGACACCCGGATCAAACGGTCGCTCGAGTTGATTGAAAAAGCAAAGACGAGGTCGCTGAGTTTTCAGAAAAAGGAAGGCGCTTAGTCGGCCAGGATCTCAATTTCAATTCGATCGTTAAGCCAGGCATCGGGACCGTCCCACCTGACAAGCATTTCGGCGCTGCCCCAGGGATAGAGTTTGATGCGTCCCGCGTCGATGCCGTGGCGCATAAGATACGTCTTGATCAGCTCTGCCCTCAGGCGCGTGAGGTCCTTCGCCGTGGCTGTTATGGTCGAACATTCATCCTGCCCGAAGTAGTCTGAGATATCCCGCGGAACTTTAATCATTCGTTTCCCGCGTTCGTTGCAATGTGCATGGACCTTGATAACGTAGCGAGGGTTTGACTTCATCATCCTGACGAGTTCATTGAGGTCGGTTACCGATGTAGGCGACATCACCACGGCGTTTTCCTGAAACGCTACGTTGTACATCACCGAGACATCTCCTCGTTCAAGACGCTCGAGCTTATACGGAATTACCCAGGCGCCATTCTTGTCAAGAAACGCGCCCTTGGCCTTTGAAGGGTCCCGGTAGTCGATGTATCGCCAGATTTCCTTGTACCCAAAGCTACCAAAGACGACCGCCATTTTCGAAGATTCAACCGGGGGCATGACGGCTACATACTCTCCGGAGTTGAAGGTGTCGAGCTCGATTCCGCGTTTGTAGTCGATGTAATACAATTGTCCCGCATAGGGTGCGTTGTCGGGCGTAGTGACAATGAACTTAAAATATTTGCCGGCTGGCTTCGCCGGTGTTGAGGCGGAGGCGGCTGTCGCTGCATGGTTGTTCTCTGCGTGAGGCGGTCCGCTCACAGAGCCAGGTGTGTTCCCGGAATCACTACTGGAGGGTGATGCCGTCGGCTGTCTTCGTCTTAGGTCTACACCGGCACTATCAGTGAACTGAAACTCCTGATCGCTTGAGATGGTTTGTTTCTGGTCACGGTAGGACGCAAGCGCGTCATTAACCTGATTTTGATGCTGACCACTGACGGTTTCCCACATCGCGCCGATAAGAAATATCGCGCACCCGATTCTCCACATACACCAACCCATACCGCTGAAGATTACACATGATAGACAAGACTACATAAGATGTTAGCAGTGAAATAAAAATCGGTGCCAGACCACCGGGTATTTGAACATTTTGAAAACTTGTAGTGAAATGATTTTGGTCGTCGAAGGAATTGAGAAGTCACTTCTCTTCAGACGTCCCGGCAATTCAAAGTTTGAATCGGTTGATAATTCGGTTTGCGACAGAGATGCCGCTATGTAAGGCCGCTTCTACCGTACCGGTACTTGGCAACTCAGCCAATGCTTCTCCGGCAAAGTAGAGCGCGTCGGAGCCGACGTTGTTCAGAATGTTTTTTGCCCAGGGTGTGCGCACCATGGCAAAGGAGTAAGCTCCATGAGAAAAAGGGTCTAGCGTCCAGTTGGCGATGTGGTAGGCTTTGATCGCTTGGGTCAGGATCGGCGCCGGTACGTTGAAAATATACCCGAGGGATTCGAGCGCGTGCTGATAGAGATACTCCGGTTCCTCGGCAAGCCGGGCGGCCTCAGGTCCGCCAATCCATCCAACGAGCACTGGTGCGAGTAACGGCCGCCTTGTCCACCAGGTTGGAATGCGTGCGTCAGAGAAAATGAATCCGAGGTCAGCGCTGATCTGTCGCTGCTCGCGCCAGAAGCCTTCCTCGAATTCGAAGTGGAACTTCACCACCGGACCAACTCCGATGT
>CAZIAG010000089.1:0-10721 GCA_964537375.1 uncultured Roseivirgaceae bacterium | reverse complement strand
GACTCGCCAGCATAGGATACGCTCTACCATCACAACAAACCCAATAATGGCACACATTACACTACCGGATGAGCTACCCGGGATCAGAGGTCCCATGGCCTTTCGACCAGAGACCAGCAAACCACTGAATCAGCTCGCAGAAATATTGCTCAGGAGTGAAAACAGCCTGACACGAGGAGAACGGGAACTAATTGCAACCTACGTATCCTACCTCAACGACTGCTTCTACTGTCAGAACGCCCACGGCGCGCTCGCGCAACACTACCTCGGGTGGGATACCGATCAAATTGACAACATGAAAAAAGATCTGCAATCCGCACCCATCTCTGAAAAAATGAAGGCCTTACTTTCAATCGCCGGCAGCGTACAAAAAGGCGGCAAACATGTCACGCCCGAACAGGTTCAGGAGGCCAAGGCAGCCGGCGCGACGGATACTGAAGTACATGACACGGTGCTCATCGCTGCAGCGTTTTGCATGTTCAACCGCTACGTCGACGGTCTGGCTACCGGGGCTCCACAGGACCGAACCTTCTATCTTCAGCGAGCCAAAGCCAGGGCCGAAGAAGGCTACGCTAATTACAATCCTTATCACTGATGAAGAAGCTTTTCTACACCGGCCTCATCCTGCTGGGCCTCTTTGAAGTGGTGAACGTCTACTTTATCATGCCCATGCCGGGCAGTCAGCGGATGAATTCACTGGACCTGGCCTATTTTCTCTATTCGTATCGTTGGGTATTTCGCATGACCTTTAGCTTGATGATTGTAGCCGGAACCCCTTTTGTAGTGCGACGTCAAAAGTTAACGGCCCCCTTTCTGAGTATCGCACCCGTGGTTGTCATTGTCTACCTGTTCAATTTCAGAATGACGGCGGATCATATGTTTCTGCCACCGAAGACCCTGAGATTTGCTTCGAAGACCGAGACTTCCCTATCCGACAGCAGCCTGGTCATCGCCGTCGCCCTCGGCCAGGAAGCTAAGGCATACCCTGTTCGTTACATTCAATATCATCATCAGGTCCGGGACACCATCGCGGGAAAGCCCATTATGGTCACCTACTGCAACGTCTGCCGTACCGGCAGGGTATTCGAACCGGTCGTCGATGGTCAACCAGAACATTTCAGGCTCGTCGGGATGGATCATTTCAACGCGATGTTTGAAGATCAAACCACAAAGAGCTGGTGGCGACAGGTGAATGGTGAAGCCGTAACGGGCGAACGCAAGGGCGCGTTCCTCCCTGAAGTCGAATCGAGCCAATACACCCTCGGTAAGTTCTTTTACCTCTACCCCTACGGAAAGGTGATGCAACCTGACGCCACGTTCAAAGAAAGCTACGATACGTTGGGTCGTTTCGAAAAAGGAAGAAGTAAAAACAAACTCACAAGGACAGATACCTTGTCGTGGAACGACAAATCCTGGGTGTTGGGCGTCGAGGTCGGCCAGCAATCAAAAGCGTACGACTGGAACGAACTAAAGGCTAAAAAGATTATTCACGATAAGCTCGGCAATACGTTTATCGTGGCTGCCCTTGCTTCCGATGGCGCGAGTTTCGTCGCGATCGAACGCGAAGAGCATGAAGAATTCGAACTCCGGAATGATTCCCTCATCAGCAACAAAAACCGATTCGATTTTGTGGGCCGCGGTGAAAGCGGGTCCTCAGCAAAACGGCTGAAGGCTTACCAGGAGTTCTGGCACAGTTGGCGGGAGTTTCACCCCAGGACGGAGGTCTACAGGTGACGATCGCTTCTTCGCAGGAAATGCTCGCGACGTTATCCTGCGCCGTGAATCACACCTTCAGAATACCTCGAAACCCTCTGGCGCCGTAATACGACTCTGCTCCGTTGTGATACGTGAAGACGTGACCATAGCGACGGTCACAGAACAATGCACCACCCCTCTTACGGATGTCTGGAGGTGTAATGATCCAGCTCGAGGTCTTCGTGTCGAACTCCCCCAGTTTCTGAAGGTCGCGGTACTGTTCCTCCGTAAGCATTTCGATGCCCATGTCGCTGGCCATACCGATCGCACTGTCCTTCGGCTTGTGCTCCTTGCGCGACTCCAGGGCCTCAGGGTCATAGCAAATGCTTCGCCGTCCTTTCGGGCTCTCCGCAGAGCAATCACAAAAAATAAACTCGCCGGTCTTTTTATCAAATCCAATCACGTCAGGCTCGCCACCCGATTCCTCCATTTCATTCAAAGACCATAGCTTGGCAGGGCTGGATTGCAGTTTCGCCTCCACCTTCTCCCAGTCGATACCCTTGTGGCGTTTCATATTCTTCTCGAAGCGCGTCTTCAACACGCTGATCAATTTCTTCTTGTCTTCTGCGGATAGTTGCTTCTTTGCCATTTTCGTTTAGGTTAAATAGTGATCGCCCTTTGGCCCTTGCGAATGATTCACGCGCCGCCTACTCGTCGTCGATCCCTTTCCCTGAAAGGATCTGTTTCACGTATTGCTCAACGCGTGCCGCACGGGTCTTCGACTGCTTCGCCGAGCCGAAGTAGAACAAGTAGCCCCGCTGTCGTCCGGGAGTCAGCGCTTCAAATGCTTTCTTCAGCCCCGGCACCTTGTCCAGCTTTTCCTGGAATTCGTCCGGTACTTTGAAATCGGTGGTCTTCTTAAACTCTACCTTCAGTCCCGACTCCTCTACCCTTACCGCTTCGTAAATATACTTTTTCAAAACAGATTTCATCTTCACAATATGTGCTGCACTTGTGAAGCGGATTTGTCTCTGGCTCTGGACGTTTTCCGTCTGTTGAATGAGGATCTTCTTTGGATCCTTCATCAGGGCCCCCTTAAAGAACAACAGTGCGCAATAATCCTTGAACCCGTGTATGAGCACGATGTTCTTTTTCTCAAAGGTGTAGCATGCCTGCCCCCATTTCAATTCTTCCACGAGGTTGCACGCGAGCACAATCGCCCTCAGCTCGGAAAATGCATCTTTCCACTTCCCTGCCTTCTCGAAAAACCAATCCACTTTTGGGTTCATAACGCCTTACCGGCTGGTTACGGAAGCAAGTCTCCTTCCCGCCGGGCGGAAGTACCAGGAAGTTATCGACAACACGATCAACAGCGATGGTCCAAAGTATTCAACCGCAGGACTGCCATTGGTGATATGTGAAAAAATCGCGCCCGACATCAGGAATACAAAGCCCGCGTAAGCCCACTCTTTCAACAACGGAAATCCGGGCACCAGGACCGCAACAACACCCAGGAGTTTCCAGGTGCCGATGATGGTCAGAAAGTAGGGCGAGTATCCCAACTCTCCCATCTTAACTACTTCTTCTTCCATTCTCAGCAGTTGAACCAGGCCGGTGGAGACCATCCCAAGCGAGAGCCAGACGGTGGCAATCCAATAAATGATTTTATCCCTTTTTGTCATTTGAACGTCATTTGAGTTTACTTACAATCGACTGCAGGCGATCATACGCCATGTTCAGTCCCTGAACGAACGGAAGCTTCAACATTTCGTCCCGCATCCCCACGGACTGAAAGACCATGTGAAGAGTCAGTTTGCTGGTGTCATCACCGGTGTTTTCGAATTCCAAGAACTCCAGCTGCGGCGCGAAGGAACTGTCATTCATCTCGAATGTACGCACGATCCTTCGACCTGGAATCACTGCATGAAACACACCATGGGCCTGGAACAACACCTTTCCTTCCCGGCTGACCGTCTGAAAATGCCAACCTCCGTGATTGCGGCTCTCATATTTCACTACCTTGCACTGGCCATACTCATGCGACATCCACTCCTGAAAAAGTTCCGGGTCTGAATATGCCCTGAAAAGCAAATCGACCGGCAACTCGAATTCGCGGGTGATAAATATCTCCTGCTTTCCGTCTTCGGCATGGACTTTCGTTTTTCTTTCCATCGTTTATCGTTTGGATTTGTACTTTTTCATAACAGCCTCCAGCTTGTTAAACCGGTCGTCCCAAAATTTCCGGAACGGCTCAATGAAGTCGGCAATCTCTTTCATCTTTCCCGGGTTGAGGTGGTAGTAAATTTCTCTACCTGTCTGCTTCTGCGTGAGCAATTCACACTCGGCGAGAATTTGTATGTGTCGGGAAATCGTTTGCCTCGACGAATCAAAATTCGCCGCTATCGCGCTCGGGGTCATGGCGTGTGCCGCGACCAGCGTAATAATTGCCCGCCTCGTCGGATCTGCGATAGCCTGAAACACGTCTCGTCTCAACTCCATACTTGTGCAGCCATTTGACTGCAAAAATATACGCAGCCAGGTAACTGCGCAACCCTTTTTTCAGAATATTTTGCCAACCGCGTTAACGGGTGTTTTGGGGCGCTCCCCGCTGAGGCGGGGCCGGGCTGTCCGCGGCTCCGCTTCGCTTCGGCCGCTCGTCCCTCGCGGCTAAACCGCTCCCATCCCTGCGCCGGTTAATTATCAGGATTCAGACGTAACCTATTCAACTGAACTTTGAAACACCTACCACGCTGTCAGACACTCCGGCCTCACTTCTACCGTTGACCTGAAGAGAAAGTAAGCAGAACCCGCGCGTAGAACGGAATCATTTGCAGCGCACTTTTCGCTCACGGGTATTAACTTCGCCTTGGTTAGAACCAACAAAAAATTCCTGCAGGAACAATCTTTTGTCGCTAGCTTGTGGCATGAAGACGGAAAAACAAAAGATGCTCGACGGTGAACTCTATTTCGCCCTTGACCCCGAGATCAGCGCCGAGCGTATGAGTACAAGGCTGCTATTGAAGCAGCTGAACGACTCCCCCGAAAACGAGCAGGAACTCCGCGCCAGCATACTCAAAAAACTGTTGCCCAATGCCTCGGGAGATTTGTGGATTCAGCCCCCTTTCTACTGTGACTATGGTTACAACATCAGAACAGGTGAGAAGGTGTTTTTCAATTTCAACTGTGTCGTGCTCGACGTAACGTACGTCAACATCGGCCATCGCACGCTCTTTGGGCCTAACGTTCAGATCTACACGGCGACACATCCCATCGATCACAAGGAGCGCGCCACAGGGCTTGAATACGCAAAGCCGATCACCATCGGCGATGACGTGTGGGTCGGCGGAAGCGCGGTAATTTGTCCGGGTGTATCCATCGGTGACCGCACAGTAATCGGCGCGGGGAGCGTAGTCACCCGCGACATTCCCGCCGACGTTTTTGCAGCCGGCAATCCTTGCAGGATTATCCGGAACCTTCGACCAGGCTAGTGCCCAGTCTTACTGATGCCGGGCCCGTGAATTCAGCCTTGGAATTTGGGCTCCGACTCCGTGAGTACTACTTGGGACAAGCCCTGGACATTGCGCCTTGGCACCTTGGGCCTCAGAATCCTGGAATTTGGATCCTGGGCCTCGGAACCTTGCAATCTGGACCCTGGGCGTTCAAACCTTCGAATTTGGGCCCGGAGCCCTGGGCCTTGTAGATTTCGACCTTGGCCCCTCGAATTCGGGGTCGACCAAACTTCTAAACGTCCGCAGGATGTCGCTCGGTAACCTTCTTTAATTCCTGCAACGCCGTAGGCCAGCCTTCGTTGAACATTTTGATCCACTCGGGCGTGGATTCAATGACAACGGTAACCGAGGTCTTCCCGTCTCTCTCAACGAGCTTGTATTCTTCCGTAGTTCCGATCCAACCCTTCGCGATTTCGCTGCTGCGGTCTTCTTCCCCACCCTGGGCGAGCGCGGCAATGTGGCGCATAAACAGATTGCTGTGCGGCTCAAACCTTTCGATCTCAGCCAGCGTGCCACTGCCATCAGGCCCGACAAATCTGATCTTCTCGCCATGGGCCCACTTGCCCTCGAACGACGATCCAGGCCAACTCTTGTCTGTCCACTCCTTGTAAGTGTCCGCCTGCAACATGGTGTCCCACACGGTCCTGGCCGGTGCGGAAATTTCAACGTGATACTCGATGCGTTCCATAACTCTTGATTTTGTTTGGTTCTGAATGTTTCAAAAAACCGTTCCCTTATGTATACAAAGATGACTCAAGTCGTATAAATACCACGTTGCCAAATACGACATTGAACGGGTCAAATGCGACAAGTGTCGTTTCCGGTGCCGGTACATCCGGTAGGCCCGCCACGGATTCTTTTTTACCTTTGTCCCTTTGCATCGTATGCTCAACAAAACAGAACAGGACGAACGGGAATACCTCGAGGAAATCAGGGAAAAGCTGGCCCTTGCCGCAAGGCGAATCGACGACAAGGTGAAACAGTTTTCTTCCGAACTCCGACAGGCAAAGGCATATCTCCACGAACACCAGTCGGGAATGGATGAGGCCGATATGGTGGCTACTGAACAGTCCATCAACCGAATGGCCTTCACAGGAGAATCGGCGGTTGAAACGCGAAGGAAGCTGATCAAACTGCAGGCATCACCCTACTTTGGTCGGATCGATTTTTCTTCCGATGCTACCGAACCCGCTGCGCTCTATATCGGAATTTATACCTTCTTCGACGATACATCGGGAAAAAATCTCATCTATGACTGGCGAGCGCCTATCTCGTCGATGTTCTACGATTTTGGTCTCGGTCCAGCCTGGTACGACACGCCCTCAGGAAGGATATCCGGTGAAATACACCTAAAACGCCAATACCACATTCGCGACGGACGAATGGAGTTCATGATCGAGAATGAGATGAACATCAACGACGATGTTTTGCAGCGCGAGCTCAGCAAGGCATCGGACGAAAAGATGAAGGCGATCGTCTCCACCATCCAGCGCGACCAAAATGCTATCATCCGAAATGAATCTGCACCCATCATGATCATCCAGGGAGTAGCTGGTTCCGGTAAGACGTCGATCGCATTGCACCGGATCGCTTTCCTTTTATACCGATTCCGCGATACCATCGAAGCAAAGGACATCCTCATCCTTTCCCCCAACAAAGTGTTCGCCGACTACATCTCCAACGTGTTGCCTGAGCTTGGCGAAGCACATATCCCCGAAATGGGTATCGACGAACTTGCACAAGACCTCTTCGAAAACAAGTATCGTTTCCAAACATCCTTTCAACAGGCTGCCGCACTGATGGAATCCACCGATTCACGGTTTGCCGAGCGTGTAAGGTTCAAATCGGACTTCGAGTTTCTGCGGAAGTTGAATCAATACCTGATCCAGGTCGAAAACAACTTCTTTCAACCCATGGACCTGCGTGTAGGCAGAACGGTGGTTCCCAACCCCTACATTGAAGAACGGTTCCGGGCTTACTACCGTCTTCCGATTCTGAAACGGATTCCATCGGTCGTGAAAGACGTTCAGCAATACGTGCGTACTCAAGTCGAACGAAAACTCCATGGTCAGGAAAAGGCCGCAATCTGGCAAGCTGTTCCCCGTATGATCCGGTTCAGTGACGTGCTTGACCTCTATAAAGGTTTTTATGATTCGATCGGAAGACCAGACCTTTTTTTCATGCCTGGTGGCAATACCCTCGAGTTCGCCGATGTGTTTCCATTGCTCTATTGCAAGATCCGCGTCGAAGGGGTTCAGCCATATGACCATGTAAAACATCTCCTCGTTGATGAGATGCAGGATTACACGCCGGTTCAATACCGCGTCCTTTCGCGATTGTTCTCCTGCAACATGACCATACTCGGGGATGCCACGCAAGCGGTCAACCCTTATACCACGTCAACAGCCGAAGCCATCCATGAGGTCTTTCCACAGGGGCACGTCGTGAAGCTGGTTAGAAGTTACCGCTCAACGTCGGAGATCATCGGGTTTGCACAGCGCATCATTCCAAACCCGGACCTCATCGCGATGGAGCGCCACGGTGAAGAACCGCAGGTAGTCCGACTTGAAAGTGACACCGAAGAGCTGTCTGCCATTCGAAAGCAGGTAAGCGAATTCAAAAACTCCGGGCGTCGCTCAATGGCCATTATTGTTAAGACGCAAAAACGTTCAAGGTTCCTTTTCGAGCAATTGAAACAACCGGGAGTGTATTTAATAACACCCGAGAGCGCAGCCCTCAAGAGCGGCATCGTGATCACCACGGCCAACCTGGCAAAGGGCTTGGAATTCGATGAAGTATTGGTGCCCTTCGCAAACGCCAGTGAATACGCCACCGAACTTGATCGACGGTTGCTCTACGTAGCGTGCACCCGGGCAATGCACCTGCTTACGCTGACATACAACGGGGAATTCACCAAACTTGTCGGTTAGTACGAGGCCAGGCTATCTCTGGGCGAGGCGAACAGCGCGTTCAAGAAGTCGGGGTTCTTTCGCCTTGGCAGCGAATTTCTCAAATGCAGGGGACGGACCACGCCACCGGAGCGAATCGATCTTCTTAAACAATTTCGCATCGGTCCGCAAAGTAGCCAGGCGTTTAAACAGCAGCGCCAGTTCGCGCTTCTCGCCCAGTACATTTTTTGGAAAGGATTCGATCGGACCATACTCATTCACCAGTCGCGCTGCGCCGACCTTCCCTATCCCGTCGACGCCAGGATATCCGTCCGCCGTATCCCCGACAAGGGCGAGGAAGTCCGGAATAAATTGCGGGTCGACACCAAATTTGAGCCGCACTCCCCTCGCATCACGTATGACTTTTGCACGCCGATCAATCTGCACCACCCGATCCTCCCTGACACATTGCGCCAGGTCTTTGTCGGGCGTCCATATACAAACTTTTTCGACGTTTCGATTCTTTGAAGCAAGATGCGCCGCCGAAGCCAACGCATCGTCGGCTTCCAGTTCCACCATGGGCCAAACAACAACACCCATCGCGTCCAACGCCTCTTCCAGCGGATGGAACTGCCGCCATAGGGCACGTTCGATGCCTGCTCCGGTTTTGTATCCAGGCCACAGGTCATTTCGAAACGATTCGATCACGTGGTCCGTCGCTACGCCTACATGTGTCGCACCCTCGTCGATGAGTTGCAGCACACCGTTGAGTACGCCGGCTGCGGCACCCAAAGGTTTATCATTGCCCTTATTGAATGCCCGCTGGCCGTAAAAGTGCCGGAACAGTTCGTATGTGCCATCTATGAGGTGAATGATCATATCGGTCCACTATATGCGCGCACTCATAGCCATCTTCTAACGCGAGCCTTGTATCTCTTGTATTCTTCGCCGAAAATTTTCGTTAACGCTTCCTCCTCGGGATCAATTTGAAATGTATTGATAAATGCGACAAAAAGCACAACCCCTGATAAGCATATCCAGCTCTCGAGGTGGAAGAACCAACCCATCAACATAATCGCCATCCCGAGGTAAATGGGATTCCTCGAGTAACGAAATATTCCGGTCGTCACAAGGTGAGTCGCCCTGGAGAGCGCCTTCCGGTTAGGATGTATCTCGGTCCGATGTTTCATCATCGTACTGACCGCCATCATCATGATCAAAAAGCCGATGCCAAGAAGGCACCCAAAAAACACGCGGCTGTATTCGAATTCAAAACCTGACCCCGGCGACAAACGATCTGTGGCCCACATCAGGAAACCACACAAAACTAACACGATGGGAGGTGGAATCAACGCGCGCATGAGAGAAGGCTCAGGGCCTGCCCCGATGTAGCGAAGGAACAGGCTGAATGTTCAATGTTACAAAAGTCAAAGGTAGAAATGATTACTCTATTCGGAGGTATTGTTGGCCGGGAAATTTCCAAATCCAACTTCAGAATCGGAAGGCTTAAGCTCGGAAGGGCTTCGTTCGTCATTCGCGTCGAAATAGCTCCCCACTGACCGGCAACGAAAAGCCCCTGCGAAGATTTTTCCGGACCATGGGTTCAGGTGTTCCCAGCCCGTTCCGCTCCCGGGTTTTCCGATCGCTTCAACGTGGGGCGGTTGGGGCCCACAACCCTAAAACCTAAAGTACGAACAATTTCTTGCTCGTCCTTTCGGTTGAAGCCGAAACATGAATTAAGTAGAGTCCCGGGCTGAGGGAACTGATATCAAGAACGGCGGGGTTGGACGAGGGTTGCAGTCTGATATATTCAACACCGTTGACATCAACGAGTTTGATCACGACGCGTGCTCCTCCCGGAAAATCCACCGACACGGTGTTCGCATAGGCAGGATTGGGAAAAACAGACACATGCCTGGAAAAATGGCTTTCAATGGAAGTAACCTCATCTTCAAACCAAAACAGGTTGGAGAACTCGCTCTCTACATCTCCCTTTCTGCCCGTTACCTTAAAAACACATTCAAACGGGTCGATCTCAGCGATCGGCACGTCAACCGAGGTGACATCAGCCTCGACAGCTGCAAGCTCCGAAAACGATCCCCCCGATGACAACGCATAATACACAGCAAACCCATCTTCGTCCTCGGCATTATCATTCCACCTAAGCGAAAAGGCATGATTACCGAGTGTGCCCCTGAGGTGCGATGGGCGATTCAATGGCCATGATTGACCATCGGCCGCTACGGCGATACTTTCGATCCACAATGAATCTGATCCCGACGAGCCGAAAACACCAAAATCAACGTATACGTTGATTTTGGTTATTCGCGAAGCGTTTACCGGACCTGCTTCACTTTGCCACCCATTCCGATCGCTAAAATCGAACCGATAATCATAAAAGACACCGTCGTCAATTAGCGGCTCAAAGTTGAATACCGGCGGCTTGTTGGTTGTCGCGCCGTTCTCGTCCACCAGATCTAGGCGGAGGCGCAACGTTCGACTCTTGTTGTACGATCTCGCCCGCACGACCACGACCGGATGGTCCGTCAAATCAAGCGCTCGCGAAAGTTTGCCCTCGAGCGAAGGCGCTGTGGAGGGCGTGATCACCGTATAGTCGATTCGGGTAACC
>CAZIAG010000088.1:0-10732 GCA_964537375.1 uncultured Roseivirgaceae bacterium | reverse complement strand
CAGTTGTTCCGGCAAGGAAAACCGGTTCCAATTCGGCGACAGGGGTAACGGCGCCAGTTCTGCCAACCTGGTAGGTTACGCCGTTGAGTCGTGTGCTGATGTTCTGAGGCTTGTACTTGTATGCGATCGCAAATCGTGGACTCTTAGCCGTAAATCCGAGTTTTTGTTGCTGCTCAAGGTTGTTGACTTTGATAACCACCCCATCCGTCTCAAGCGGCAACTCCAATCGTTTTGTTTCCCATTTGTGTACGTATTCCAACACCTCCTGCATATTGCGACACTTTTGATAAGTAGGGGAAACGTTGAAGTTCCAGGACTCGAGCATCTTAATGCTCTGCTCATGCGTCTTTACACCCGAGGCGCCGAGGAGTGAGTAAACATAACAATCCAGTTTCCGTTTCGCCACCTCAGACGAGTCTTGCATCTTGACCGTTCCGGCAGCGGTATTTCGGGCGTTCGCGTAACGCTCTTCGCCAATGTCTTCGCGTTCCTGGTTCAGGCGGTTGAAGACTTGTTTGGACATGAATACTTCGCCACGAACCTCGAACGAACCCGGTAAGTCATTTCCGGAAACCTTGAGCGGAATGGTCATGATGGTTTTGACATTGTTCGTTACGTCGTCGCCTCGCACGCCGTCGCCTCGTGTTACGCCCCGGACAAGGTAGCCGTTCTCATACACAAGGCTAATGGAGACACCATCAAATTTGAGTTCGCAAAAATATTCGTAGGGCTCCCCGTCAAGCGCCTTCGCTACGCGACGGTCAAAATCCATCAGCTCCTCCGGGCTGTAAGTATTGCCCAACGAAAGCATAGGGTATTTGTGATAGACCGTCTCGAATTCGCGCGTGATCGTGCCACCGACACGTTGGGTCGGCGAATCTGGTTGTTTGAACTGTGGATAGCGGCTTTCCAGGGTGACAAGGCGGGCGAGGAGCTGATCGAACTCGTAGTCGCTGATCTCCGTCCGGGCCTCCTGATAGTAAAGGTGATTGTGATAGTTGATCTTTTCGGTCAGCTCGCGAATCTCCTTTTCGGCCTGTTGGTCGGTCATGACGCAAATTTAGTTGCCGGTCAAATAACAAAAAAGCAGTGGAAAGAAGACGCCGAAGCGTTTCTTTCCACCGGTGCATTATTTTGATCGGCTCTGGTAGGGCTTTAGCGCATCAAGGGCCAATGCGTTGTTGTCGCGATCGACATCGGCCATCCGGAGGGAGGGGTCGATCTCCACGCGTTCAATGTCGGATGCGGGATGTTCGATTCTTAACGTGTAGGTGGGATTTACCCAGGGCCACGCATCCAAATCGTATCGCTGCATCGATCGGTCTTCAACCTGCTTTCCACCGAGCATTTCATTCAGCGGGATATAATAAAGTTCGCGTGTTCCATTCTTCAGGGTAACCACCAGGTCGATGGGCATTGGCATTTCGCCGATTCGCTTCAGCGTGACAAGGGCACCATCGTTATCCGGTACGACGCTTTGAATACTGTAATCAATTGTCTTGACGGTGTTGATCCAGTATCGAAGGTACCAATGCAGCTGTATACCGGACGTCTTTTCCATGACGCGGATAAAATCATTCGGTTCGGGATGGCGGAACTTCCACGTATCGAAATATCTGCGCATACCCTTATAGAAGGCATCTTCTCCAATGATATATTTCAACTGGTGCAGCATGATTGCACCCATGCCGTACGATGCGGTGCTGTATGCGCGGTTCGTGCTGTAATGATCGGAATGTTCGCTCGCGGGTTCCTGCAAACCGCTCCGCACCAGGGCAAAATACGCCCGATAACTTCCTGCATGGGGTTGATCTTCCCTGAAGAGGCTTGCCATCGATTCATTGGCAGCGAAGTCGGTGAACCCTTCATCAAACCAGGGATAAAGCGCTTCGTTGGTGGCGAGCACGCCCTGATACCAGCTGTGACATACTTCATGTGCCATCACGCCGGCCAGGCTTCCAAATGAGCGCTCTCCGGTAATCAAGGTGCACATGGGGTACTCCATGCCTCCGTCACCGCCCTGAATTACCGAATAGGTGCTGTATGGATATTCGCCGAAAGTCTTATTCATGAATTGGAAATGTCCAACGGTCACTTCCTGTAATCTCTTCCAGTTGTCGGTGGTCTTCGGACCGGGTTGATAGAAAAAGTGAACTTCCGGCCCTCCGGGTACCTGGACGCGTTCGTGGACATAATCCGGGTCTGCTGCCCACGCAAAGTCGTGCACATTCTTTGCGACGAAATGCCAGTTCAGTTCGCCGTTGGGGCGCTTCACCGTTGTGCCTGGCTTCTCGTATCCATGTCCGACCTTCTCAGGGTTCTGCAGGACTCCTGTACCCGCCACGACAAAACTTGGATCAATGGTGATCGTCACATCGAAATCTCCCCAGACACCGTGAAACTCACGGCCGATATATTGATAGGCATGCCATCCCTGATAATCGAATTCGGCCATCTTCGGATACCACTGGGTCATCGAATAGGCAATACCCTCCTTGTTGTTTCTTCCCGAACGGCGGATCTGTACAGGAACTTGCGCTTCGAAGTCCATGTCAAAAACCGCTTTGCTTCCCGGTAAGATGGGTTTCTGGAGCGTTACTTCCAGGATGGTACCATTTACCAGGTAACTCACATCCTTGCCGTCATGGGTCAATTTGTTGATGTGTTGATAGCCGACCTCGTCTTCGCTGAGTTTTGAGATGCGATCGAGGACACGCGGGTCAGGATCCATGATGGTCCTCGAACGGACATCCATCATGCTTCCCGGCTGAAATGCATTGAAGAAAAGGTGATAGTACACTTTTCGAAGTGTATCGTTCGAATTGTTGTAGTAGGTGAGGCGTTGTTTGCCTGTCAATTTGTGCGTTGTAACATCCAGGCGTACGTCCATATCATATTCAACGCGTTGTTGCCATCTGGAATCCTGGGCTGCGGAAGTGGCGACAACCGACAGCATGACAATTAGTAAACGCAATTTTTGCATGACTGAAGATTTCAAGTGAAACGTGCAAAATATCCAAAGCCCCTTAATTTAACAAAACGTTTTTGGCGGGCGTAACATCAACGAGGGATATGAGGCCGGTAGAGATGAACGTCCTTTCGAAAAAGATCAGTATCTCTCCCGAAAAGCGCTCTTGGGACATTGTAGGTGTAACTCAAGGACAGTCCGAACCTTTCGGTATATCGTTACAGGAACGGTAATCGCAGCGCCATCAGGCTGAAAACGTGCTTGTTCTTTTCAATAAAGCGATAGATCGAATCGTAACCGCAAAATTGTCGATCGCTTCTGCGTAGTTTACAACCAATCGAGTTGGAGGCCGGTGCTCCTTTCGGTTCCAAACAACCAAGAGATCGCCACGTTGATCGTAACCTTGTCGAATTTCCAACCTTTCCTTTTTGAGAGATAACATGAAAACGCAGGCACCATTCGGTGTGCTGTCTTTCTCCAGAAAAATGCGTAGGCGGTTGAAATCGGTCAGGCGTGAAAAGAAATGATGTGACCGAAAAAGAAGTACAACGAGGTATGCGGGCTGTGCCGTTGTCGAGGGTGTAGAGGTATCGGTCGTAGCTGGCCATGAAATGAAGTGTTTCGGGATGTTACACATGGTAGCTGACACTTGCTATGGTCAGGTAAACGACGGATCAAAAATTGGCACTTCAGTAACCGGTCGCGTCGCCGCAAAGCCCGAACTATGATAATACGAGACCCCGGGTGAGAGCCGGAGTTGTTGAATGCCAGGGGTTCGGTTCTCAGATAATACGCTGCCGTTGTAATCCAATGCGCAATGCCCGTGGTGAGCCAGGGTTCCCTTCCACGTCCAAACGATCCTGGCAAACGGCCTGATCTGCGGAGATCAGGCCGATGACCAGGAGCAATTCCGGCAACGTCATCATGGTTTTTCGTTGTTGCGCGGCCGAATTCCGCGGTCGGTGCGTTCCCGCTGACGGTGGAGTCGCTCGGCGTGTTCTTCACGTTTTCTGATCTGGCGGAGCAGCAGCATCGTAAAGTCACGCTCTGCCCGACGCAATGCCAGTACCTTTTGCGCGGGAATTACCTCCTGTAGTCGACGGGAATAATCCTTATCGAGGTCCAGTTCCTGTTGTCTTATGCGATGATCCATTTCAAGCGCCTCCTTTTCATCGCGTTCTTCCTTGCGACTATCACGTACCTCCTGACGCAGGGCGCGTCGTTTTTCGGAATACTCGCGATAAATAGGCCAGAATTTTTCGGCCTCCCCAGGTGTCAACTCCAGGCGTTCGGTGATGTATGCGATTCGCGCTGCGCGAATCCTTTCCTGGGCTCTCGGATTGCGTTCAATTTCGACGGCATCCTGACTTTGCCGCTGGGCCATCAAAGGCAGCGACAACAACAAACCAAATACAATGGCAACAGTTTTCATAATCATATACTATCTAGGTCCAACAAAATGTCTAAATCTTCTTCTGTGAAGTCGAGGTCGTAGACTTCGGTCTCGATCTCGTCAATTTCTTCGTAACTAAATTCGATCTGCTGAAGAATATCCTCTGTGTTAACTTCCGTGTCCTGCAGGTAGGCTACGAGTTGTTCCGTCTCGATAGAAGCCAACACAGTCTCGACGTCTGTGGCGGTTCGAGGGGAAATGATCCACAACGCAGCCAACGCAACGACGATCGCAACCGGCACAACATACTGAAGGCGGTAACGGAAGACGAAGGCCGGCGCGGTCTGCGGCCGGATTCCCTCAATGCGCGCCTGAATTCGCGACGGCAAGTCGTCGAAGTATCCGTCCGGGACGCCGAAAATTTCCTTTTTTGGTATTTCGTTGAGCTTTTTCATCGAATTATTCCTTTGACTTTGTTGCCCTTGCAAGGTTTAATGTTGAGTTAAAAATTCTTCAATCTTTTTTACCGCATGATGAAAACTGGCTTTTAACGCTCCTACGCTCGTTTCCGTAATGGCCGCGATCTCCTCGTAAGAGAGGTCGTCGAAATATTTCATGTTGAATACCAGTCTTTGCTTTTCCGGAAGGGTGAGAATGGCCCGTTGCAGTTTCAACTGGACTTCGTCGCCTGAGAGGTAAGGGCTCTGCTCCAGCTTTGCGGAAAGTTCAGCTGTGGCATTGCCTATCGGGATAAAGAATCGCCGCTTCTTTCGCTGAAGGAAAGTGAGGCATTCGTTGGTGGCGATGCGGTATATCCAGGTAAACAGCTGTGCGTCTTCACGGAAGGTGTCAATACTTTTGTAAATCTTCACGAACACTTCCTGCGTCAGGTCATCGGCGTCATCGTGGTCGATGACCATTTTTCGGATATGCCAGTAGACCCGGCGCTGGTAGGTGCGCACGAGCATATTAAATCCGTAGTTTCGGCTTTCCGCATTCCGAAGCTTTTCGAGTATTTCCTGTTCTTCCAAAGTCCCGCAGAATTGGTTCCGGAAGTTAGACAATTCCGGAATCAAAAGGTTTAATCGGCCGGTCGGGTCAGGGCCGCTCGAAGGTATTTAGGATGTCGACCAGCATCTCGTATTGTTCTTTTGAATGGGCTGGAAAATTGCCGAACCGCAGTTGTGAATTTTTGAATGAGCCGTATCCTTCACCTGGGTCGAGTCCATGTTTACGGAGATGCTGTGCAATGGACGCTGTGTGCTGTCCTGTGTTGGCGACGATCACGGTGCGCGATTGAAAACGCGGATCCTCGACAAAGGGACCCATCGCTTTGTGTTGCCGAAGGCATTCGTAGAGGATCACGGCTTTATAGTCCGTTTCACGACGAATGACATCAATCCCCCTGCGAAGAAGATCCTGGGTAACTTGGTTCAGTAAATAGATACCCAGAACGTTGGGGGTTTCCGGCGTTTGATCTTTTGTTCCGTTTGCTTTCAGCGATGGCAAACTGTGAAAACTTCCCACAGAATAGCCGCGGCTTAATAATGATTCTGATTTTTCAATACACTTTTCATTCACTATCCAGATGCCGAGTCCTGCCGGCAGTCCGAATCCCTTTTGAACTGAAAAGAACACAGCGTCAATCCTTTCGAAATTGAACTTGGGGTAGGGGAGAGACGACACAGCGTCTACGACGACCAACGCGTCGGGATTATTTTCCTTTAGCGCGGCTATGAAACGGGGATCCAGCTGTACGCCGGTGCTTGTCTCGTTTTGGGTGATGGCGATGACTTCTGTTTCCCCTGGAATCGATAAATCACTTTCAAAACCCTTACCATACGGAACTTCAGACATCGTTGCGTTCTTTTTTAGTTGAACGGCCGTATCATAAAAACGTTTGGAGAATGCACCATTCACGAGGTGATGTGATCTTTCCGCGACGAGGTTCTCAATCGTTCGTTCAAATATTTCAGTCGCCGATCCGGTAAAGAATATGTGAAAATCCGAAGGGATGCCCAGCAATTGTCGCAAGCCCGCTTTTGTTTCGCGGACGATCGACTGAAAATTGCCGCTTCGGTGCGAAAGAGAAGGAACACCCTCGCGGAATGCCTGGCGGGCGTGGTCTGCAACGGTAAAGTACAACTGAGACGGTCCGGGTGAGAAAGTAACGTGGTGTTTCATAAGCGTTTGCAAAACTAAGCGACGCTTACGGAAAAAATACATTTTTTTCAAGGTTGACGAACAATCCCGATTTATCTACGTTAGTAATAGAAATTCCCATTCGGATTTGGGACACGTTTGCTGAACCTAACAATTATGAACAATGCCGAGTGAAGCGCTCTTTTGAAATCAGGCCTCATCCCGATTCGTCGGGACCTCGCCCAAAAAGCAGGATAACAGAGGACGATTGAGATTGGGTGCAGCTCAAAACTTGTCTTTATGGGGTTCAGAAACACCTCACCAAATCCGGTGGGTTTTTTTATTGTCTTCAGAATTCACGGATTCCGTTCAGGACACATCACGATTGTGGATCCAGGCGAGTTCAAACTTGAGTGACCCATTGGCCGCACGCCAGCTGGTCGTAGTTAATACTCGTCCTCATGGATTCAGCACATTACCACAGAACTTGCAGTACACCGCGTCAGATTCATGCCCTTCACGCAAGCAATTGGGGCATACCTGCGTCGTGATGCTACCGCTGCGCTTTTGCTGGATTAATTCTGATGACACAATACCCGTCGGAACCGCGATCATCCCATAGCCCAGGACCATGATGAGAGACGCCAGCGTTTGTCCGAAGATGGATTGCGGCGCGATGTCGCCATAACCTACGGTCGTCATGGTAACGATTGCCCAATAGATGCTGGCGGGAATGCTGTTAAATCCGTTTTCAGGACCTTCAATCAGGAACATCAGGGTGCCGACGATGATGACCGTGGTAATTACCGTAACCAGAAAAACCACGATCTTATGTCGACTGGCCCGCAAAGCCCGCACGAGATATTGACCCTCGCCAACATACCGCGTCAATTTGAAGATCCGGAACACGCGCAATAGTCGGAAACTTCTGATGACCATGAGCGATTGAGCCCCCGAGACGACCAGGGCAAGATAAGTTGGCAGTATTGATATCAGGTCGATAATGCCAAAGAAGCTGAGAACGTATCGACGCTTGTTGTTAACCGTCCAGATGCGTGCAGCGTATTCTACGGTAAAAACAATGGTAAAGAACCACTCCAGTCCCCGCAACCATCCACTGGCCGTCGCGGCTACGGACTCTACGCTTTCGAGGGCGATGACGGCCACACTGAGCAAAATGCACGACAACAACGCCACATTGAACGCCCGGCCGGCGGGCGTGTCCGCTTCAAAGATGATTTCGTAAAGGTGTTGGCGCAGCGATTGCACCCTTTTGTGGGATTTCACGCCTCAATATAACACACGGAACTTAATCGTGTGCTCGATGGCACGAAGTCGTGAGATGACTTCTTTGTCGTATTCCTTATTGATGTCCGTTATTACGTAACCGATCGTTTCGTTTGTCTTCAGGTATTGCCCCACAATATTGATCCCATGGTCGGCGAGTACCTGATTTATTTTCGCGAGAATACCGGGCACATTCTGGTGAATGTGGATCAGGCGGTGCGCGTTCTCCAGGGTCGGTAGCGTGAGGTTCGGAAAGTTGACGCTGTTGGACGTGCTCCCCGTATTAATATAATCCATGATCTTCGCCGGAACGAAGTTGCCAATATTCTCCTGCGCCTCGACGGTGCTGCCGCCAATGTGTGGAGTAAGTATCGTATTTGGGAGTCCGCGCAATTCCGAAACAAATTCCTCATCGTTGCTGGCCGGTTCGTGAGGAAATACGTCGACGGCGCATCCCGCAACCTTGCCGCTGAGGATGTTATCGCGGAGTGCCTGGATATCCACCACATGGCCACGACTGAGGTTGATGAAAATGACACCTTTTTTCATGACGGCGAATTCGGTTGGACCGATCAGGTTGGTGTTTGACTCCCTTCCGTCAACATGGAGGGAAACAATGTCCGCGACCTGCAGCACTTCTTTCATCGACTTGCATTTGACAGCATTGCCCAGAGACAATTTCTCTTCCGTGTCGTAGTAGAAGACCTTCATGCCAAGGGATTCTGCAATCACTGACAGCTGCGTGCCTATATTCCCATAGCCGATGAGTCCGAGATTCTTACCGCGCACCTCGTAACTTCCCCGCGCCGATTTGTCCCAAATGCCGTCATGCATTTTTGCGGATTTATCGACAATATTTCTAATAAGCATGATCATTTCCGCGACGGCAAGCTCTACCACTGACCGTGTGTTGCTGAAGGGAGCATTGAAGACGGCGATACCGCGTTTGGTGGCCTCTTGCAGGTCAATTTGATTTGTTCCGATACAAAACGCACCGATCACCATAAGGCGGTTGGCGTGCTCCAGTACCTTTGCCGTTACCTGAGTCTTCGACCGGATTCCCAGCACAGAAACATTCTTGATCTTTTGGATCAGCTCCTCTTCAGTCAGCGCGGCGTGGTATGTTTCAACACTGAAACCCTCCGCTTTCAGCAGTGCTACAGCGATCGGGTGTACATTCTCCAGCAGGAGAATATGGATACGGTTTTTCGGATAGGAGATCGCTGTATTCAACTTGTTGAGGTATAGGAATTCGTCGAAACTGGGCGCCACGTGATCCGCCCGGCTTTTTATCGTTTCGCGCTCTACATTCTCAGTAAATGCATAAAACTTATTGGCCAATCCGGCGTGCTTGATCTCATAGTCGGTGTAGCCGTCGCCGATAACGTAGACGTCGCCTTGTAGGTTCAGCCGCCGGAGTTGTTCAACCTTACCACCGTTAGCCGAAAGTGGGTTGTCAGCGTCAAACCCAATTACACGTCCCGAATCGTCAAACCTGAATTCGTTCGCAAGGATATTCTCTGGTTTAATGCCGTATTCGGTCACGATAGGTTCAATGAACTCACGAAAACCGTTTGAGATGATGAAGATGTTGTCGGCGTAACGCTTGAAGAAATCGCGGTTTCGCTTAAACGATTCACTGACGCTTTCTTTCAGCTTCGCCACCAGGGCCGGGAGGTGCGCGCGTGTTGGAGCCAGGAGATCCAGACGGCGTTCCAATGATTCGCGGAACGAGACCGAACCGTCCATTCCCTTTTCAGTAATTTCTTCGATTTCTTTCTTTCGTGCGTCCTTCTCAGGATGGTCTTTAAGGGAGATGTCTGCAAGTACATCAAACGCCTCGACCTTAGTAAATGTGCTATCGAAATCGATTACGAGATATTTGTTCGGTTCCATGACCCAGCGGTGAAGGCGCAAATGTAACCAAAGGAAATCTTTTTTACAGCAGCAGCGGCATCAGCCAGCCGAATGAAACTAACTCGAGATGTTGATGTATTGTTTGACAAAGTCGTTCGTGTATTCCCGGATCATATCACGCACACGCCGGAAATGTTGTATGATCACTTCGTCGGTGCCTGTCGCCTTCGCAGGGTCCGGAAAATCCCGGTGAATTATCTTCACCTTGGCGGGAAAGTAAGGACATTTCTCCCGTGCATTGTCGCACACGGTGAGTACAAAGTCGAAATCAATTGTTGAATACTCGTCAATGGTATTGGAGGTGTGGTGTGATATGTCAACGCTGTCTTCCTTCATAACAGCGATTGCCCTTGCATTTACCCCGTGCGATTCAAGTCCTGCACTGTAAACTTCCAGTTCGCGGGCCGCAAAATAGTTCAAATACCCGTGGGCCATCTGACTACGGCATGAGTTGCCTGTGCAAAGAATGAGAACCCTCTTTTTCATTATGTGAAATGACGGATTTGCTACGCCTGGTCCAGGACAATACACATCACCACCGCCGAATCCGGGCACACCTGCATGAACTCACTGGTTGCTTTGATCTCATCCGGTACGTCTTCGCGACGAACGGTGACAAAACCTTTCCTGACAAAGAATCCGGCCGCCGTTTCCGTCAGGAGAAAAACGGCTTTGATCCCCATTGACCGCGCCGTGCTCAAGAGTTCATCCGTGATTTTCGTGCCAACATTCTTGCCGCGCGTGCCGAGTTGCACAGAAAGAGAGCGAAGCAACGCGAAGGGTCCACGGATTTCCAGTGCGCCTGTGCCGAGTAGACGGGTGCCTTCGTAATAGCCGAACAACAAGTCCCGGTGAAGATCGAGATCATCGGCAGGTAGACCACAGGATTTCAGCATGGATCGGAAATTGTCGAATCCCCTGGGATCTTTGATGCGCATGAGGCTCAAGTCCATGAGGGCAAGTTAGGATATTGATGGGTTGGAAAAAACAAGTGTCGCTATCTACTACCTCCGAACTGTTTGCCC
>CAZIAG010000087.1:7233-10919 GCA_964537375.1 uncultured Roseivirgaceae bacterium | reverse complement strand
TCCCTTAAAAAAAGCACCTCCCGAAATTTCGGATCGGGATGGTCAGGCGATAGCACCAATATCGTTTCCTCCTGATCAATGCCCGATAAATAAAAGAGGACAGAATATTGTCGAAAACCCATCTTGCCGTCAGCATTCGTCGGCATGATGTCGTTGGCGTTGAACACCGCCACGGAATTGCGCTTAAGTTCCTTCCGGAGCCTGGCCCGGTTCTCGATGAATAGTCGCTTGTTGATCTTTTCGTAACGCATATAATATAGAAGGCCCTAAAGTTAAGGGATTCATTTGACATGTGTGCGGTGCCCTCCCGACCGCCTTCACGAAACCTGAGCGAAGTCGGAACAAATCCGCAACCGTGAACACTCGAAACCTGGGAACCAACCACCGTATGCCAATAATCACATAAATGTGAGAATTTCTGTCCCGATCTTTTCCGAAGCTGTCAACGCTCATGTAACTTTCATTAACTAAACCCAATCATCATGAGACGATCGCTGATACTATTCATCTTTTTAGGCATATGTCTGCCTGCGATAGCACAATGGAAGTACGAACCGACGCCCGAAAACCTTCAAAGCCGCGAATGGTTTCAGCAAGCCAGGTTCGGCCTGTTTATTCATTGGGGCGTGTACAGCGTATTGGGCGACGGTGAGTGGGTGATGAACAATCAACAGATTCCAATAGCCACGTACGAAAAGCTTCCCACCTTCTTCAACCCAACGGAGTTCGATGCAAAAGAATGGGTTCAGCTGGCAAAGGATGCCGGCATGAAATACATCACCATCACCAGCAAACACCACGACGGGTTCGCTATGTGGGACAGCCAGGTGTCTGACTACAACATCGTGAAACGGACACCCTACGGCAAAGATATCCTCAAGATGCTGGCTGACGAATGCCACCGACAGGGCATCAAACTCTTCTTTTATCATTCACAACTCGACTGGCACCATCCTGACTATTTCCCACGAGGTAACACAGGCCGGGGCTATACTGGTCGTCCCGAAGCGGGTGACTGGTACAAATACCTCGACTACATGGATGCACAACTCAAAGAACTGCTCACTAACTACGGTGAAATCGGCGGCATCTGGTTCGACGGCATGTGGGATAAGAAAGACGCTGACTGGCGTTTGGAAAAGACCTATAAGCTCATACATGAACTTCGTCCCGGAGCATTGGTTGGCAGCAATCATCACGTAACACCATATCCCGGCGAAGATTTCCAGATGTTCGAAAAGGATTTACCCGGACACAACACCACCGGCTTTGCCCCTGAACAAACCATTGGCACACTGCCGAAAGAGACCTGCGAGACCATCAATAACTCGTGGGGTTTTCACCTGAAAGACGACAGACACAAATCCATTAAGGACCTGATCCAATACCTGGTCAAGGCCGCGGGGTATGATGCAAACTTCCTTTTAAACGTCGGGCCCATGCCCAACGGAAAAATCCAACCCGAGCATGTGGCATTGCTCAAACAAATGGGCGAATGGCTTAAAATGAACGGCGAAACGATCTATGGTACACGAGGCGGTCCACTCACCGCGCGCGACTGGGGCGTGACTACACAAAAGGGAAACAAGGTCTACGTACACATTTTGAAATGGTATGATGAATCGCTCATCATTCCATCGTGGGGAAAGAAAGTGAAGAGCGCCCGTTTGTTCGCTGACCAAACACCCTTGAAGTTCACCGAAAATGAGTTCGGCATCACATTAAACATTCCTAAAGCAAAGTTCGACGAGGTCGACACCATTGTAGAACTCGAGATGCGGTAATGATGAACGACCTGAAAGTCGCGACGGCGCAGTTTGAACATCGCAGCGGCGACAAAAAATACAATCTTGCCGTGATCGATGAGCTGTCAGGTATAGCTGCGACGGAAGGGGCGCGTGTCGTCGCTTTCCATGAGTGTTCGATAACGGGTTACACCTTTGCGCGAACCCTCTCCAGGAATGAAATGCTCGACCTCGCCGAGCTGATTCCTGAGGGCAACAGCATCAGGGCATTGCAGGATATTGCCGGGAAGCACCAGATTACCATACTCGCGGGACTATTCGAGAAAGACGACCAGGGACGCCTCTACAAGGCTTACGTTTGCGTCAACCAAATGGCCGTGCTAGCATGTCACCGCAAACTTCATCCATTCATAAATCCCCATCTCATTGCCGGCAACCGTTATACGGTGTTCGACCTCCACGGCTGGCGCTGCGGCATCCTGATATGCTACGACAACAATATCATTGAGAATGTAAGGGCAACGGCCTTGCTGGGCGCCGATATCATTTTTATGTCGCACGTCACGATGTGTACACCGTCGCCCAGGCCTGGCGCAGGTTTTGTTGATCCGGCGCTGTGGCATAATCGCGAAACGGATCCAACCTCCTTAAGGGCAGAGTTCGACGGTCTTAAAGGGCGGGCCTGGCTGATGAAATGGTTGCCGGCCCGCGCTTATGACAACGGTGTCTATGTGGTCTTTTCAAACCCGATCGGTATGGACGATAACCAATTGAAGAACGGATGTTCCATGATCCTCGACCCGTTTGGCGACATACTCGCGGAGTGCCGAAAGCTCGGCGACGATGTTGTGCCGGCTACGCTGACCGCCGCCAAGCTCGAAAACGCCGGCGGTTTTCGCTATCGCCATGCACGGAGACCCGAACTGTACTCAGCGATTATCGGGCAAGCCAACGTCTCCATTCAAAAGGTCGCATGGTTGAAAGAGGACGATGATGCTAAGTAGGGTTGGCCACGTGATCCGTCTCCATCCAGTTCAATAGGATGTAAGTGATTGCCAATCCTGAGAATACGCCTTCGGCCGTCACGACAGCCGCCGCGATGTATTCGTTCAGGTACTGGCCCATCGGGTCGTTGTTGATAATATAATTCATTAATTGCTGGTCGATCTTCAGGTAGATCATAAGAAAAACAGCAAAGGTCGATGCGCCTATCGTGGCCGTCGATACGCCAATTGCCAGTCCGCGAAAATAGTTGAGATGACCGTCGTGCGTCCGCTTGTACTGTTGAAGCGCTTTATAAATACCGAAGAGCATAATCGCCAGGTTGAAAAATCTCAACTCGATGGTGTGTACCAGCCCAACGGCGTACATAATAAAAAAGTACACAATCAGCGCCACGGTGATCAATGTACCCCATATCTCGGGTATCCTGTCTGCTCGGTTCCATAGGTTAAGTTTCCTGATATTCATACGCCGCGTTTGCTGGAGAGAATTAAAAAAGGTATGCCGTTAAATAGTCCGCGGACGAACGACAATCCACCGGCGACATACGACAGTCCACGGCTCACCCGTGAGGGAGTGTGCTTCCAATCTTAAATTTCGCAAACCGGCCAGCCGATGACGTATAAAGCGGCGAGCAATCCTAACGACGCAACAGTTACCTGATGAGCACCGACCGGGATTGAGCCAATCGATGCTCAGTCCACCGGATAGTAAACCTCCGTCACCCACTTACTCGTGTCCGGCTCGTTGCCGGGATCGGTGACGTAGACTTCCCAGGGCGCTCCGTTTACCTGAAGATTCTTAAAGCCGAGGTAGCTATCAATTTCACCGTGCGCAATCTCCAGGTTGGCATACGCACCCTTATTCACGGCCTTGACGGCCCGACCACCGGGAAAGGTTGCCACCTTGTATTTGGGGGAGACTTTTGCTCCCTCGGCC
>CAZIAG010000087.1:0-7223 GCA_964537375.1 uncultured Roseivirgaceae bacterium | reverse complement strand
TCATACGACGGAAAGAAGCAGAGGGGTGGCCCCACGATTTCAACCTTGGCCTTGGAGAGCATATTTTGCAATTCGCTGTACATCTTTCCCATCTGTGCGCCCACAGCCTCCATGTCTTGTGGGTTCATCGTGTGACTCAGACCGACATAGTAGAACGGTTTTACCTCTTCAACAGATATTGGCACGGTAAACCGCGGCTTGGCTTCAGCGAGCTCTTTCAACTTGTTTAGTCCGTAGTCGCACGACTTCTCGACTTCCGGTTTGATAAGAACAGCGGCGATCCAGCGTTCGATGGGATTACCGTGGTCGTCGCTGGTAAACCCCATCGTCACTTTCGTTCCTTCACCCTCCGGTTCAAACGTGTACCAGGCCAAGGCAGAACCGCCATCTTCCATAAAATGGAGATCGGCTTTGATAGAAGAGAACGGAATGCTTTCAGTGATCGATGCCTTGCCATTGCCCAATTCGTCACTAGCCCATTCATAATATGCGCCGGCACCGGATCTCTTGTCACCGTAAGTGACTTTCATCGTGTTGTCGAGGGTAAACCAATACGACCATTGCCCCCACTGCTCCAGCGAGTTCACTTCGTCAAAAACATATTCCGGCGGGGCATTCACCACGATGGTTTTTTCGATCTCGACCTTTGAAGGGAGCATAAAGCCGATAATGGCAAACAAGACGACTACACATAGTAGTCCGATCAGAATTTTTTTCATCATAACGGCGCGGTCAGGAGTGGAATCGTTGTTGCGGTGGGGTTAATAAAGATAACAAAAAATTACGCAAATGAAAACGTTGACATTCCACTGAAAATCAGGAAACTTCACTTAATCACCCTTAATCAAAAAACCGCCTATGAGTTTCTTCAGCAATCCAAATCGTATCCCCGAGAGCTATGGTATTCGAATTGCCATTGGCCTGATCGTCTATTTCGTGGTCATGCACCTCCTGGGTTACTCGCATAACGTTGAACTACGGCTTTTGAACCTCCTTATTCTCGTGACCGGTGTATACCTGGCGCTTAAAAAATTCAAGGAAACCCATTCCAGCCAACTCAATTACTTCAGAGCCCTCTCTATCGGTGTCGCAACCGCAGCGATAGGTTCATTCATTTTTTCGTTGTTCCTGTTCGTTTACATGCTCGTCGACGTAGACTTTATGAAGTTCATACAGGACAATGAACCCATGGGGCGATTCCTCAATCCTTACATGGCATCGTTTATCGTGCTGCTTGAAGGTGTATTCTCGGGACTGCTCGTCACCTTCGTATTGTTGAACTGGGTCAACACCGACGAGGTAAACGAACCGGTCGGATAGCTTCAGGCAGTCGACGATCGAATGTCTACGATCAAGTTCCAGGGCCGGGACCTGCCCGGTAGCGAAAGGAGGCGGGATTCAATGTTCCATGTTCTTTCGCGGAGAAGGGCGATGGACGAACATTGAGTTTGCCTGGGGAATTGAATTCACGCAAACTATGAACAACGAGCGTTTTTCCTCGTTGTTCATTTTATTTGTGTCATGACCTTTGATTCATTCAAAAAATCAATCGATAGTGTCGAACCTCCGAAAGGCATCGACACACGACTAAGGGCTTTGTGGTATGACGGCAAGGGCGACTGGCACATGGCGCACACCATAGCCCAGGATATCAATACCACCGATGGATCGTGGATTCACGCGTATCTGCACCGCAAGGAAGGCGATGAAGGGAATGCGGCGTATTGGTACCGGCGGGCGGGAAAAAGATTTCCGGATATAACACTGGATGAAGAATGGAAGGCTTTGGTCGAGGAGTTCCTTTAGCTTAACGTCCAGGGGTTCAGTCACGGTTATCGTCCCATTCAGTCCAGTCCAGCTCAAGCAAATCTGACGGTATTTCTTCACTGACGTCACAACCTGGAACGTTGGAAATTGTCGCGTTTGGCTCAACAGGGTCCGTTGCGATCTGACATTAGGCAGATACCTTGACCTTGACCGTGACCCGACCTCCGACCGTAAGTCGATTGCAACCGATTCTGGCTGACAGCAGACCGCCCAAGGGGGCACCCCCTAAAAAGGGGGTTACCCCATACTCAACCCTTTCCCAAACTATAGGGCTTTCAGTCGATCAACTCAAACTCCGCTTGTTTCACGTCGCGTGAGTTGCCCCCAATAAACACATTAAACTTTCCGGGCTCGGTACCGTAAGTCATGTCGGCGCGATAGAACTTCAGATCATTCTCGCTGAGCGTGAAGCTTACATCTCGTGACTCGCCGGCTTTGAGCATAATCTTTTGAAACCCTTTCAATTCCTTCACCGGGCGTGTCACGCTTCCGACAACATCCTGAACATACAGTTGAACGACCTCCTCTCCGTCGCGAGTACCCGAATTCGTAACGCGGCAAGTGATCGTCAGCGTTTCCGTCCTGGAGATCTTTGGCTTGCTGACATTGACATCACCATAGGTAAAGGTGGTGTAGCTCAACCCAAAGCCGAAGGGAAACAACGGATCGTTGGGTACATCGAGGTACCGCGACTTGTACTTATCGAGCAGCTCTCCGTTGTACGGTCTTCCGGTACTCTTCGCGTTGTAATAGATCGGGACCTGTCCGATATGCGCTGGAAATGTGGCCGGCAACTTGCCGGAAGGACTATGCGCTCCGAAGAGGATATCCGCGATCGCATTGCCGGCCTCTGTGCCGCCGAACCAGGTCACCAATATCGCATCGGCATTCTCGGCTTCCCACGGCAATGCCATTGGCCTTCCGTTCATCAATACGACGATCAATGGCTTGCCGGTTGCCTTCAGGGCTTGCAGCAAATCAAGTTGTTTTCCCGGAAGAGAAATGTCGGCGCGGCTGGCCGCTTCGCCCGACATTCCCTGCGATTCACCCACGACGGCAACCACGACATCGGAGACGTTTGCCGCGGCGACGGCCTCCTTGATCATCTCTTCGGCAGAGCGGTCATCAATTTCCAGGTGGCCACCGTGTGCGTTGAGGCGTTGTATCAGCTGCGGATCGTCAGTGATGTTGGCACCCTTCGCATAGTTGATCGTGAGGGTCGGTACGGCGTTTTTAATGCCTTGTTCTACGCTCACCGCTTTTTGCCAGTCGCCGCCACCGCTCCAGTTACCGATCATATCACGTTGGTTTCTCGCCAGCGGTCCTACCAATGCGATGGAGCCATTCCGCCGCAATGGAAGGGCGTCATTCTCATTCTTCAGCAACACAATGCTTTCGCGTGCCGCCTCACGTGCTGCCTGGAGGTATTCGTCCTTCATCAACGTCTGCTTCTGACGTTCTTCATCGGCGTAGCGATAAGGATCATCGAACAAGCCGAGTTTGTACTTTGCTTCCAGTACTCTCCGGCATGCGGCGTCGATATCTTCTTCCCTAACTTTTCCATCCTTGACCAGTTGTTCGAGGTTGCGGAGAAAGATCTCCGACACCATGTCCATGTCGTTGCCCGCCAGCAAGGCATCCCTGGCGGCCTCGTACTCGTTCGCGCTGGTCCCGTGTGGAATAAGTTCGTAGATACCCGTGTAATCACTGACCACCATAGCATCGAAGCCCCACTCCTTGCGTAAAAGATCGGTGAGTAACCATCGATTCGCGGCGGCGGGAATGCCGTCGATGTCATTAAACGAAGACATCACGCTCCCGACGCCGGCGTCGATTGCGGCCTTATACGGGGGGAGGTAAAATTCGCGCATGGTGCGTTCTCCCATTTCCACAGGGTTATAATCACGTCCCGCCACTGCGGCGCCATAGAGGGCGAAGTGTTTCACGCAGGCCATTACCGTATTGTTGGCAGACAAATCATTTCCCTGGTATCCTCTCACCATCGCTTCGGCTATACGCGATCCGAGGTAGGTGTCTTCACCGGCACCTTCGGAAATCCTTCCCCAACGGGGATCCCGCGCAATATCCACCATGGGCGAAAAGACCCAGTTCAAACCGTCGGCGCTGGCTTCATCGCCAGCGATACGCGCCGTGCGCTCGATCAGTTCCAGGTCCCAGGAGGCTGACAACCCCAGGGGTATGGGAAATATCGTCCGATGCCCGTGGATCACATCGAACCCAAACAGCAGCGGGATCTTCAGGCGCGTGTTCTCCACGGCCATCTGCTGAAGCTTCCTCACTGCCACGGGTGTGTAGGTGTTAAACACGCCACCGACCTGGCCATTTCTCACCTTCTCCTCTACGTTCTTGCTCACCACTGGTCCGGTAACGTCGAAACCAATCGAAACCAAATTCAGTTGGCCAATCTTCTCCTGTAGCGTCATTTTGGACATCAGGTCATTGATAAACGCCTCCATATTTGCGGGCGGCGACGTCTTTTCCCTAGCCTTTTTCTTCTGGCCCAGCACGGCCACGGAAATCAACAAGCAACACGTAAGAGCAATTATTCTTTTCATCTTCAATCGTTGTTATCCTGGTATTTGAATCCGAGTTTGTCGAGGCCGGCCTTCACCTCCGGCGCGCGCATAAAGAGGTCCCAAAGCAGACCGGTCCGATAGTTTTCGATCATCACCGGGATCGGTCCCTGGTCGATGGCCAGGTATCGCGGAAGCATCCAGTCGTGTTCGAAACTGAAAGCATCGTACGGGCCATACTCACCGATGAGACTATCGCGTTCCGGCGCGTATAGAAATTCGAGGAACTTCATGCTTTCTTCAGGTGTATAGGGGAACGACGACAACGCGGCCGTCGGCGAGATCACACCCAGATCGTTGCCGGGTCGGTGACCCGCATAACCGCGCATTGAGTAGCTCGACGTGAGGCCCCAACAATTTTCTCCATAGCCTTCGTATCCCTTTGGATTGTCTACACAATACCTGTAATGCACAAGCGCATGATTCCTGTTGAGTTTCCAGTAGTCGCCATAGCGGTCGGTCAGGTTGCGCGGATCGAGACCGAGATACGAATAGTGTGCCCAGAACAAAGGACCCACCGGCGCATCGTCATGTTCATAGTGATCAAGGACCAACTCCAGATCGTAGTACGTGCGATTGGTCTTGATGCTGTCGTTGCGCGCCCATCCCTTATGATAAGCATCCGCTTCAATTGGATGAGTGGGCGAGCCGGCCGCCAATACGTACATGATCAGGCATTCGTTGTACCCACCCACCGGGAAGTTCATCTCCCAGCCGTAGTTCGGCGACCAATGCCAATAGAGAACATCTTCGCCTTTAGTGTACCAGTCCCACTCGACACCTTTCCACAGCTCATCCATTTTTTGCGCCAGCGCTTTTTCCTCCTCGTTTCCATCTTTGAAGTACTCCCTGACCGCGAGCATTCCTTGCACCAGAAATGCCGTCTCCACCAAGTCGCCACCGTCGTCCTTTTTACTGAAGGGCTTCACTTTACCCGTAGGCCCGTCAAGCCAATGTGGCCATGCCCCGTGAAAGCGGTCGGCTTTCTCCAGGTAATCCGCGACCTTTTGGAAGTGTTTCACTCCTTCTTCACGTGTGATAAATCCACGTTCAATACCGACAAGAATAGCCATCAGCCCGAAACCAGATCCGCCGGTGGTAACAACGTCTCTGTCGTTTTGTGGATAAATGCCATCCATATGTGTACGCTCCCTCGCTAATCCGGATACCGGTTCGGCATTATCCCAGAAATACTGGAAGGTTTGTTGCTGCACAAGGGTAAGCAGCGAATCATCTTGTTTTGCTGATGATGCCTCGCGTCCATCATCGGAACTTCCGCGGTTGTCCCCACAGGCTGCCAACCCAATCATGGCAGCAACAAACAGAAAATACTTCGTCATAAGCGTTTGTTTAGTACGTAAATCCAAGTTTCGTTAATCCGGCCTGCACTTCGGGTGCCGACATAAAAAGATCCCAAAGCAAACCTGTCCGGTAGTTCTCAATCATTACCACGATCGGTCCCTGGTCGATGGCCAGGAACGAGTTCGCCACCCAGCCATGAGTGATGTTAAAAGCGTCATAAAAACCGTAGTCGCCCCATAACCTGTCTCCCATTGTGTAGTAAAAAAACTTGAGCGCCTTCATCGATTCCTCCGGTGTATAGGGGAATGATGACAATGCTGCCGTTGGTGTAATCACACCCTTGTCGTTGGTGGGAGAGTGTGCGGAATACCCCTCATGGTTGTCGCTGGCGGTGAAGCCCCAGTTTTCCTCGCTGTAACCGACAAAATTTCTCGGGTTATTGATCGCATGAGCCTGGTTGATCAGCGTATGATTGACGTTCTGCGTCCAGTAGTCGGCATAGGTATCCTGCAGGTTACGCGGGTCGAGACCCAGAAACGAATAGTGCGCAAAGAACAACGGTCCACCGTAGTCAAAACCCAACGGCAGGGTGATGCCATAAAACGTTTTACCGTTCTGGATCGCACCGTTGTTTACCCAGCCTTTATGATAGACGTCCGCGTCGATCGCGTGTGTCGGCGAGGATGCGGCGAGTACATAGGCAATCAAGCATTCGTTGTACCCCCGGATCTGGTGGTTCATAACCCAGTCCTTGTCGGGCGACCAATGCCAGTAGAGCACATCCTGTCCATCGCGGGTATACCAATCCCATTCAACTCCATGCCACAGCGCATTGATGCGGTCAATAAGGTCCTGCTCTTCAGGTACGCCCGGATCAAGATACTGGCGTAGCGTGATAAGTCCCTGTACAAGAAACGACGTTTCGACAAGGTCACCGCCGTTGTCGTTGGCACTGAAGGGAATGACGTTGCCGGTGTTGCCATTGATCCAGTGTGACCACGCACCATGAAAACGGTCTGCGGTTTCGAGAAAATCGAGGATGCGGTCGAATCGTTCCAGGCCTTGCTGGCGCGTAATAAAATTTCTTTCGATACCCACGATCAGTGCCATAATACCGAACCCGCTTCCGCCGCTCGTGACGAGATCGCCAGACGTGTTGCGCTCGCGGGCCATGCCACTGGTCGGGTGGGCGAAGTCATAAAAATATTTGAAGGTTTGCTGCTGAACGAGGGTAAGAAGATCCTCGTCCGGAATGACAGGGAATTTCGGTGACTCGTCCGCTTCGGTATAAAAGGTCAGGGTAAACGGTTTCACCTTTTCGCCACCCTTGCCCTTGAGGGCATCGGAAATTGTAAAGACGTATTTCGCAAGGTAGACGAGTGGCGAGGCGCTGTTCAATGTAACCGACTTGCCATCGTCGGAAAATGCAAACGATACGGTGGGTACTCCGGGTCCCTGAAGCTCGATCGCGGATTGAAACAAGCTCTCGTCTACGGCGCC
>CAZIAG010000086.1:0-10939 GCA_964537375.1 uncultured Roseivirgaceae bacterium | reverse complement strand
TTCAAGCGGCGATACATTGTCTGAAATCCGATACTCATCCACCTTCAGGAAGTATAGGAAATTGTCGTCCTGTTCCTGGTAAAAAGGGTTTGTCTTCAGGAACTGGACCTTGTTGGGAATTTCGATCAGGGGCGAATTCCTCACGAGGTCATCAAAGATCATCCAGGTGGAATCTGATATATGGTAGGCAACCGAGTAGGTCAGGCAGTAGGATTTCAGTTCCATCCGGTCGTTTTCGTCTTTCGATTGGATAAGCTCCCTGAGCCGATTGACCTGGGGTGCGTTCCTGGGTACCTTGACAAAGGTCGCACGCACGATATTCTGCTTGAGAATAAAGTTGTCGATATTTTCGTTATAGTAGGCTTCGATCTCGGCATCCGCCACCACCGTATCCAGGTTGTTTTTCACGTAGTGCGACTGGTATTCATAGGCAATGATGGAGTATCGGTAGTCGAGAATTTTTCTTTCCACCTCGGCTTCGTCGATATTGATTTTCTTCATCGCCTCCTGGATCAATAGTTGTTTTCGTATCCAGCTTTCGATATACGCCTCGATCCTCATCGTGCTGTCTTCAGCACTGATGTGGGACGGAACGATCCCGTTGAGATCGCTCCTATAAAGAAATGCGTCATTCACCCTGGCCACAACTCTTTCATCCGCGTGTGGATTACCCGTGCGCATCTTTATCAACTCACAGCCGGTGAGCACGATCAGAACAGCGAGTGTAAGGGTGTATTTGACGCGTTTCATTTCTTAACGAGTTGCTTTTCCAGGAACCGGATACCTTTCTTGTTCATCTTCACAGGGTATTTTTGACGAAGCGCGTCAATCCAACGCTCCTCAACATACGTCTGGTAGTCAGAAATAACCTCTGCACGTGCTTCAACAAAAGTTTCACGGCCAGGCGGCAGAATTTCAATTACATCCACAAGGTAGTGAACCCCGTTGTTTTCTGAGGCATGGATTCCGGGTACCCACTCGATCTTTTGCAAAACTAACCGGTCTTCCTTTTCAAATGCGCCTCGTTCCGTCCGTATACGTTTACCGTCGACAAAGCTATCAACGCCAACCGTATCGCGTTTTCTCAGCAGTTTTTCCAGTTCGACCATATCGCCCTTGGCCGAAGATGCATAGATGACCGCCCTAACGCGTTCATCAGCGTGGTAATGATCCGGTCTGGACTCATAATACTTCACCTGCCCGAGGCTATCGCTCGACGCTTTGTTCCACACCTCCTCTTCCATGATCTCGAACAGGAGCATCCCTTCGTAGTATTCGTTGAGCAGCCAACGGAACGAAGGATTGTCTCGTTTGATCTTCTCCTCGAGCGCAAGACCCTGGGCGTGATTTACAAAATCGTCATAAAGTTGTTCGAGATATTTCCCGGGCTGCAGATGCGTAGCCTTTTGTTTATGCTGAACGTAAGCGATGAACTCTCCCACGGTGTGGCGCTGGTTTTGGAGGGTAAACAGGACCGCAGCGTGATTGACGTTGGCCGGCGGTGACCATTTTCCCCGTGTAAGGGTCGAATCAGCCAGGGCGATTACCCTTTCTTTTTCATCGCTATTTTCCTGGAATCCTAGTTCATTCCTAACCTTCAGTCGTATCGCTGCACGCGACAAATGAGCCCTTTCGTCGCGGCTCACCTGGTTCTTCAGACGGGCTTCGATAGTCTCAAAATCCGGCAGGGGCGTACGCGACTCCAGCCGAATGATGTGCCACCCAAACCGCGTTTGAAACGGATCTGAAATATCGCCCGGGTTCTGCAACTGAAATGCGATCTCCTCAAACTCGGGCACGCCGATACCGCGTACCCCGAATGGTCGAAGTCTACCCCCCGCATCCCTGGAACCCGGATCCTGTGAGTATTCGCGACATAACGATGCCCAGTCTGCTCCTTGCTGAAGCCTGTTGTAGAGGTCGAATATGGTCGTTCGTGCCTCTTCTGCATCGTATCCCTCTCCGGTGTTAAGCATGATATGAGACACCTGCACTTCACCCCTGGCCGGCCGGCGATCGGTCACCTTTACAATGTGGTATCCGTAACTTGTTCGCACCACCGGGCTGATCTCCCCAACTTGGGTCTCGTAGGCGGCGTTCTCAAACGGATACACCATTTGCAGGGCGGTAAACCATCCCAGCTCTCCGCGATTGGTACGGGCTGAAGGGTCCTCGGAGTACTGCTGCGCAAGCATGCCAAAGTCTTCACCATTTACCGCCCGCTGACGCAGTTCCTGAATTTTTTCGAAAGCAGCAAGCGTATCGGCGGCGGAGGCATCATTGGGTACGCTTATAAGAATGTGCGATGCCCTGATCTCCTCTTTCAGGCGTTCATAGGTAAGGCGTGTAAGGCGGTCGATAAGATCGTTATCAGGAAGGTATGGTTTTCTAAGTTCTTCGCGATAGGAGTTGAACTCGGTGAGAAAAGCCTGTACCGTGTCGAGTTGACGATGCCGCGCTTCTTCGACCTTGAGCTTGAACTTCACATACAGGTCAAGATACTCCATCACTTTCTCGCGACTGTACTGTCCCGGTTCGTCAGGATGATTCTTGGTATAGAGGTAGATGAATTCGCTGGCCGGTACCGGTCTGTCAGCTACGGTAAACAACGTAATGTCATCGCCGGAAGGCTGGGCTGTCGCTGTGGACACGAGAAGGCCCAACAAAAAAATAGAAAGCACACGATACGCTGCCATTGGAAAAGGATACATCACTTGCCTTGAACCTTTTTTGTAAGCCTACAAACATTCTTTCCTTTTTGCTGCTCGTATTCGATCTTATCCATGATCGTTTTGACCAGGCGGATTCCAAGCCCGCCCTTGCGTTTAGCATGTACCAGGTTGTCGATACCGGGTTCGTCGAACTGGTTTATGTCGAATACGGAGCGATCATCAATGATTTCAAAGATAACGGTATCAGGTTTTTCAAAGTAAATGTTCAGTTCGAAGAGATCGTCGGGGTTGCATTGATGAGCATGGATCATAAGATTTGAACACATTTCATCCAGGGCGAGGACCATCTCGCTGATCTGCAGGTCCGGCACGCCATTGCCCTTCAGGGCCCCGCGAATGAAGTCGCGCACTCCCTTCAGGTTCTCGATGCTACACCCGATTTTGTACTTATAGTCCATGAATCACCTTCTTTGCTTCGGCTTTGTCCTTCGCGATCTTCAGCAGTTCATGTAAGCCGAGGATCTCGAATGTATTCGCTACCTTCTCGTTCATGCCGAACAAAACCATGTTTATTTTCTTGTCCTTAAACTCCTCGATATAGGACATGAATACCCCCAGGCCTGCGGAAGAAATGTATTCGAGTGAACCGCAATCGATGAGGATATTGGTATATCCCTCCCCCACACTTTTGGCGATTGCCAGGTCAAGCTCGATGGAAGAACTCGCGTCAATTTCGCCGATCAGGGCAATGACATCGGCTCCGTCTTCCTGAAGTCTCTTGATGTGGATCATTTTATAAACGTTTTTTATTCCTTTTGGTTTGGCCTTTTCTTCTTATTTGAACTTGACGATCATCGTCGTGTAGTCGTCGTTTATATTGCGTGTACCGGAAAACTCGTACAGCCGGTTCACCAGGTGTTCGAGTATTTGTTTCGGTCCCTGCTCCTTGGCTTCAAGAATCGCATTCGTCAGGCGGTCGTAGCCGAATTCTTCGCCTTTTTTATCCTTCGCTTCGGTGATTCCATCGGTATAAAGCACCATGATGTCGCCCGGCCGGTACCCGAATTCATAGGATTTGATGAAGTTGCTGTAGCTTTGGTTTCGCACCATACCCAGGGCAATGCCTTTATCCTTGAAATACTCAATCGTATCGGTAGCCGCGGTGTAATAAAGGACCGGGCAATGTCCGGCCCGGGCGTAACGGATCTTCTTCAACTGAGTGTTTACGCTGAAGTATGTCGCGGAAATGAAAGAACCGCGTTCGAGACAGTGTACGAGTGCGCGATTCGCGCGTTTCATAAACTCGTCGGGCTCCATACAGTTTTGGGCCAGACTGTGAAAGATCCCCTTCATTTGCGACATATGAAACGCGGCCGTCGTACCCTTTCCGGAGACGTCGGCAATAATGAGGTTCACCTCGTTTTCCCCCGTGCGAATGGTATCATAGTAATCACCACCTACTTCGTCGGCTGATTCGGAAAACGCGGCAATTTCAAAGTCGTTGTCCTGTTCGAGAATCTCCGGCAATAAACTCTTCTGAACGTTCTTCGCGATCTTCAGTTCTTCCTTGTAGCGTTCATTTTGAAGTGCTTCCTCCATCAATCTGAAGTTCTCAATAGAAATGCCGGCCTGGTTGGCAAACGTCGAGACGATCTTCGTCATCTCCTTGTTGAAGCCCTCGGCGAGTTCCTTCAGCAGGGCGAGCGTTCCTATGTTCTCACCCTTGACATAAATGGGGAATGCGAGTATTGAACGGAAACGCGATCCTTTCAGAGACGCCAGGTGTTTCGAAAGGTTCTTTGTCTTGTCGCTTCCCTGGTCAAGAATGCCCTTCACGTTGCGGGCGGTAAGGTGCTGAATGATTTCGTGAGCTTCCTTCTCGGTGATCTTGTAGGTAAACAACCGCGGCTCACGGTCGGGTGCGTTCACCTCAAGCCATGCCGCATCGGCGAACACGGTGCTCACCGAAGTCTCCAGGAGAATGTTGTAGACGCTGTCTTCGTTTTGCTCGGTCTGAATCGACTGACTAATCCGCTGAAAGTTGACCACCTCTTCGAGTTTCTGTTCGAAGACCGATGTTGTCGGCAAATTGAAGAGAATGACCAGGAACGAAAAGACGCTGTAAATGCTGACAAAAATGATCAGCGAAAGAATAAACAGGTTGGAACCATAGTTGACAAAGGCGTCGGTAATCGTCGTGAGGGAGTCGAAAAGATCGCTCACCGACCAGAATCCATAGAGCAGGTAAAAGATGGTCAGCAGTAAGAGAAGCAGGCTCGTCCACTTCTGACGAAAGTTGAGATAGGCCACCCACTTCATATTCCCCGAAAGCACAAGGGCCATCATAACAAATAGCGCCAACAACACCCCGTGAAGTGGTCCGCTCATCGGCAGGCTGAGCGCATCGTGCAACAGCATTGCCAGCAATCCCCACTCAAAGAAATTCCAGAAGCGGAGAAGCCATTTCGACTTCTGGTAAAGGATGAGCTTCTTCCATGCGCTAAAGGCCATCAGGAGAAACGCAACCATCAGGCCGAGGTTGACCAGGTACTTGAAGTCGAGATAGACAGGTCGCGTCGTGAGTGTGGTATTGCCCAACAGCAATTGATCAACCAGTCTCACGGCCAGGGAAATCACCGTTGCCACCAACCCGGTCGCAAAGACGCGCCAAAGGACATCGACAAAATTCAGCGAATCGTCGCGTTCGATCTTCAGCTTGAAATAGTAGTACAGGGTCAGGACGTACAGGTTCAGGATCAGCTGAGGGAGCCACGTGGGCAGCTCCTGCGTAAAAGTGCCACTGGCACTGAGAACCACGGAAAAATCGGTCACGACAAGCGCCAGCCAGGTGATAAACCCAACGAAGAAAAGGAGTCTGGTGATCGCTTTGGTACGCATGAAGGGGTCAAAAGGCCCGGAAACCGGGTAAAAAATAAGCCAATCTTACGATTGGCTCTGCAATAATAGGAATAAAATCCGCAAGTTATCGAACGCCTCCCTTCCGGCAGACCGACGGCCGTTATAGGGGATGCCCACCCCAAAGGGTAATGTCCAAAGGCAATCTATTTGCGACTATAGTTCGGCGCTTCTCTTGTGATGGCTACGTCGTGAGGATGGCTTTCCACGAAACCCGCAGACGTAATCTTGACGAACTTCGCTTCCTTGAGAGCTTCGATGTTCCTGGCTCCGCAATACCCCATACCCGCTCGCAACCCCCCGGCTAATTGATAGAGCACTTCTGACACGAGGCCCTTGAACGGCACACGACCTGAGATGCCCTCAGGTACGAGCTTCTTGATATCATCTTCCACGTCCTGGAAGTAACGGTCCTTCGAGCCGTCTTCCATTGCTTCGATCGAACCCATCCCGCGGTATGCCTTGAACTTCCTTCCTTCGTAAATAATCATCTCGCCCGGCGCCTCCTCGGTTCCGGCGAGCAGGGATCCGATCATGATGGTATCCGCTCCGGCGGCAATGGCCTTCACCACGTCCCCGGAAAACCGAATCCCCCCATCGGCAATGACGGGAACACCTGTACCGCGCAACGCCTTCGAAGCTTCATAGACGGCGGACAATTGGGGGAGACCGACGCCAGCAACGACGCGGGTAGTACAAATACTGCCGGGTCCGACGCCAACCTTTACGGCATCGGCGCCCACATCAGCGATCGCGCGTGCGCCTTCCGCAGTAGCAACATTTCCGACGATAAGATCCAGCCCGGGAAACTTCGCTTTGACGCGTTTTGCTGACTCCAATACACCGCGGGAATGACCGTGGGCGGTATCAATGCTGATGACATCGACGCCCGCCACCTTAAGTGCCTCAATGCGTTCGAGAATATCGGGTGTGACACCTACAGCTGCCCCTACGCGCAGCCGTCCAAACTGATCCTGGCAGGCGTTGGGCTTGTTCTTCTTTTTCTGGATGTCTTTAAACGTGATCAACCCGGTGAGCTCACCTTTCTTATTGACGATCGGCAGCTTTTCGATCTTGTATTTCTTCAGCGTTCCCTCGGCCTGATCCAGGGTAATCCCTTCGGAAGCAGTGATCAGGTTGTCTTTGGTCATGATGCGCTCGACCGGCACATTCATATCCTTTTGAAAACGCAGATCGCGGTTAGTGATAATGCCTACCAGCTTGCGGTTCTCATCGACAACGGGAATACCGCCGATCTTGAACTCGCGCATGATATTCTCGGCGTCCTGAACGGTCGAGTGGACGTTGAGCGTGACAGGATCGAGTATGAGACCGCTTTGGGAACGTTTTACCTTGCGCACCTGGTCTGCCTGTTGTTCGATCTTCATGTTCTTATGAATGAACCCGAGTCCCCCTTCCAGGGCGACAGCGATCGCCAGTTCGGCTTCGGTGACGGTGTCCATCGCAGCGGACACGATAGGTATGTTAACGCGAATATTCCGGGTCAGCTGGCTGCTGGTATCAGTTTCACGCGGCAGGACTTCAGAGTAGGCAGGAACAAGTAAGACGTCATCGTACGTTAACGCCTCAAAGAGAAATTTGGATGGGTCTAACGACATGTGGCAAATAATTTAGGATTCATTATTTGCCGGGCAAAGATACATCGGTTGGGTGGAATTAGCTAATCGTGTTTCGGGAAAAATCTTTGACATCGTAGGGTTAACGTTTAACCGGTGACGAAAAGGCAGTTCTTCACGAAGATTTTCCCCAGACGCCAATGACTTGGAACCCGAAGCGATGAATTCTATTTTTGAGAAACCAAACAGCCCGGCTAAATGAAAACTCTTCCTGTATTACTTCTCCTGGCATTCTCGTTGACATCCCTCGCCCAGGTGCAAACCGGAAAAGCTTCCTTTTATGCCGACAAGTTCGAGGGATCTCCTACGGCCAGTGGTGAAAAGTACCGCCACAACAAGCTCACGGCCGCCCATAAGACGCTCCCGTTCGGCACTCGCGTGCGGGTGACCAACCTCAGCAACAACAAGACCGTCGACGTCGTGATCAACGACCGTGGGCCCTATGTCGAGAACCGGATCATCGACTTGTCGAAGTCAGCCGCTGAAAAACTCGACTTCATCAACCAGGGCCTCGCCGACGTCAAGATTGAAGTCCTCGATCCCGGCGATGGCAAGACCAGCGATCCCGTCCGTACCATAGGCAATGTGTCGGTAGATGAAAAAGAGTTTTACGACTTCGAGATCTCACGTCTCAATCCGCATGGATATGGTGTCCAGATCGGAACGTACCAGGAACTAGTCAACCTGATGAGGTTGTCGGAGAATCTGAAGACGTCGTACAAGAAACATGTGAGGGTCCAGGTGAAGATCGTCAATGGCGTAAAATACTACTCAATCATCCTCGGGCAATTCCCATCGCGGCCCAAGGCGGAACAATTCCGCAATGAAATTAAAAAGAAGTTTCCCGACGCGTTCATCGTCGAGTACAACAAGATATGACGGAATTTTTTGCGCTTCTCTTTAGACTGCTGGTTTCGGAAGAATGGAGATAGCCGGGTATCTCGCAGCCGTTGCCATCGGTATGATCCTCGGAATCCTGGGAGGCGGAGGGTCCATTCTCTCTATACCGATTCTGGTTTATCTCTTCGGCGTCGACGCCATTGTCGCTTCCGCGTACTCGTTGTTCATCGTCGGTGTTACCAGTTTTGTTGGCGCGATACCGAAATACAAAGACCATCTCGTCGACGTGCGCACGGGCATCATGTTCGGTATCCCCTCGATCATCAGCATCTTCGCAACCCGCAAGTGGATCGTTCCTGCCCTTCCGGATATAGTGTTCAAGGCCGGATCATTCATCATGACAAAGCAAGCGCTGGTACTCACCGTCTTCGCGGTGCTGATGATCCTCGCTTCCTATTCGATGATCAGCACACGCCGTGAGCAAGCGTCCGACAATCGACGCACCCTGGTTTTTCCCCTCATTCTTGAAGGCATCGTCATCGGTTTCCTTACGGGATTTGTCGGCGCAGGCGGCGGGTTCCTAATCATTCCCGCGCTCGTACTTTTGACGAACCTCCCCTTCAAAAGCGCCGTCGGTACGTCGTTGTTTATTATCGCAATCAATTCATTGATGGGCTTCCTGGGCGATGTACTTAATTACCGAATGGACTGGCCGTTTCTCCTTTCAATTTCCGTGTTGGCAATCACGGGTATCTTCCTCGGTCACGCGCTACAAAAGAAGGTCTCCGCCATGAAGTTGAGGAAGTGGTTCGGGTGGTTTATCCTTTTGATGGGAAGCTGGATCTTGATCAAGGAGATTGTCGTACAAATATCTTGACGGTCACGGAGAACAAAGCCGTTGCTGGTAACTCGCATGAGTTCGTTTTTCAATCGCCGGGGATTAGCGATTGAAGATTCATTGATTCCGGGTTGAAAATTATCTTCATGATCAACCTGGGCCAGTTGCGTACGGTTTTCATTATATAATCGAATAATGGCTACAACTCATCCCATACGCTCCCGGCCCTGCTTTCAGGGGTGCCCGGCGCCCCCTGAGGTGTCGCCAAAAAGTTGTCGTTTTGGAGAGATGTCCCGTAGATATCCCGTAGATATCCCGTATATGTGGCGTAAATAACGTCTCTTTCAGAGAGACGTTATATTAAGGTTTGGACTCCTTTCGCCCGTCCTTTCAATTAAGTTCCGCCCATACACAATAAAAACCTTACGCATACGTTCGGAGCGAACACTGCGTATGTATTTCATACCAAAGACATGCTAAGACGACACGCTGGCTAAAAGCGGAGGGTTCATTTTCAGAACACCTCAGCATTTGTCGATTTCTTCTCGCAAACGAAGATGATTGTTGAATTCGAAATTTTTCGTCGACGTTGATTTCGCGGCCTTGGGATTTGGACCGCGCCTCCGCGTTTGCTTCATCGGGGCGGGTTTGGGTCTTGTAGTCCAACTTAACCTTGCGCGAGGATACTATCCACAACCTCCTGGGCTACACGCTGCGCGGAAACCAGGGCGCCATTAACGGTACCGGCATCCCCTGATACGTCCGCAGCTTCTCCTGCGAAGTAGAGGACGCTGTCAACCGGCTCGGCCAGCGCCCCGCGATGATCGTGGCTTGCGCCCGGGCGAATATAGGAGATCCCTCCCTGGATATACGGTTCGGCCGTCCAGTCTACCATCTCATAGATCGGTGCACCGTCATCATCGAGCCGGATATTCGGTGTCGCTTTGTTATCAAACACCGCATCGAGTTCCGCGAGAATATAGGGAATGGCATCAGGTCCCTTGGCTGAGATCTCTTCGGCCTTATCGCCAAATACAGTCAAGCTTAGCGACTTGTTGAGTTCGCTTCGACCGAGTCCCGTGGTAAACAATTCCGGCAGGTTCGGATGTCCGTAGATGTACGCGCAGTCGTTACTCCAGAAATTGCGTTTGAAGTCCATCACCACCTTTACGGCGGCAGACATATCGAGGCCACCCAGCGCTTGTTGTTTGCCAGTCGGCAACGCCGGTGAAAATGCGATAGCCGTTTTCAGGATGCTCAATGGAACGGCAATTACCAGCTTATCGACCTCTGTATTGAAGTCGGTACCATCCTGCATTCCTGTCAACAAAACCCTGTCGCCCGAATAATCGACACTGGTAATCACGGAATTGAATTCAACGTAGGGCAGCACCGAACTGAAACGAGACTGGACAACATCCTGCATCGGGTTGCTTCTCAAGAGAAGTTCTCTGCTGTCGCGTTGACGAGCTTGTACCGACTGCGAAACACCCAACATTCCGAGGTTCGCATTTTGGACACCGTACTTGTTGCCAATAAGCGAATTGACGATCGCATGCAACCTTTCCGGGATACCCGCAGCGTTGATTGCGTCGAGCACCGACCCCGTGGCCGACTGTGAAGCGAGATTGTCCACAAATGCTTTGGCATTCGCAAAGTCGCCGTCGGCCATAAGCTCATCTTCGCGGTAGAATCCATCGTCGAGGATGAAGTGATTCACACCGATATCCGTGAAATCCACGACCGGGATGTTCATTTGCGCGATGATATCATTCCACAACGAGTTGGAACCCAGCACGCGTTCAGCACCCAACTCAATAGGGAAATCGGTGCTGATCGGTGCATTGTCTGTAAACCGAATAGACCGTATCCGGCCGCCGACACGGTCGGTCGCCTCGAATACTCTCACATTGATGCCTTTGCTTCGGAGAATATCGGCGGCGTACAGACCAGATATGCCTGCGCCGAGGATACCCACAACTCCGTCGTAACGAACTTCCGGTTGTGGCGCTGAAGGATCACAGGACGAAAACAGG
>CAZIAG010000085.1:2699-10947 GCA_964537375.1 uncultured Roseivirgaceae bacterium | reverse complement strand
CCGTGAATTCACTGAGATGGAGTTCTGCTGCGATCTGTTTGCTGCTGTACTCTTTACAGACCAATCGAATGATGTCCACCTCGCGTCGTGTCAGCTTGAATTTCTTGAGGAACGCATCGAAGAAATAGGAGTTCTCGTCAAGGATAGCCTGTGACTCTTCTTCAGCAAAGAATTGTTCCCCCTTGAGTATCTTCTCAACAGCGGCGCGCAACTCCGATGCGCTGGAGTTCTTTACCGCAAAGCCATCGGCGTTCAGCTGTCTGACTTCCTGGATAAGTTCTGGCTGGCTGTAATTCGTCAGTACCATTACCTTAATCCTGGGGGAATCCCGCTTGATATTTTGAAGACATTTTAATCCATCAAGCCTGGGCATGTTCAAATCGAGAATCACCAGGTCGGGGGATAGAATGCCCACCTGATTCATTAATTCTTGTCCGTCATTGACGGTTGCCACGATCTCGACTTGCGGAATCTCTTCCAGAACGGAACGCACACCCTCAATGAACAGCTGATGGTCGTCAGCCAGTATTATCCTTCTCATCGTTCTTTTTTGGAATTTCTATGGTAACTATCAGACCCTTCTTTCCGGCTTGATCGAACTCAATGCTGCCTTCAAGATAGTGTATTTTGGACTTAATTCCCTCCAGCCCCAGGCTTGCTTTTGCATGTCCATTGATCGCCAGCCCGCGCCCGTTGTCCTCGACGATCATCACAATGCTGTCGTCGTGTTCAACGAGCTGGATCAGAACATGGCTTGCTTCTGCATGCTTGACCGCATTGTTCACCAATTCGTAAAGGATTCCGTATAGCACAGAGAATTTTTGTGTCATGCCGGGCTGCTCGCTTTCGAAGCCGTTGACGTCGAGTTCAACACGGATCTTTCCGGACGTATTGAAAATCGTCGCAATCTTTTCAACGCTCTGGCGGAACCCGACTTTCTCAAGCATGATTGGACTTAATGCGTGACTGAGGTTCCGCAACATTGTCGAGATGCTGGATATCGCATGTTCGGCGCTCGACAACTTGTCCTGGCCTTCCTGTTCCTTGATGAAATTCTTTTCCCGTACCGCTGAGAGATTCAGTCTTGCGGCGGACAACAACGAACCGGCCACGTCGTGTAATTGATCGGCCAGCTGTCGACGTTCCAATTCCTGTGTTGAAATGATCGCCCTGGCGTACCGCGTCTGCTGTTGGTTGAGGCTGATCAGAAGACTCTCCCTTTCCCTGCGGTAAGTATTGAACCGATAGGCGAGACCGAATGTTAGTACGACCGCTTCCAGTACGTAGCCGGTAGCCTGACCGTGGTATTCAAGGTACGAGCCTGAGAAATCTGCCGCGCCCGTGTAGTAAATCATCTGCAAGATCGTAAACAGGACGATCGGAGACACTGACAAAAGATAGAACATCGCCATACGATTACCCATACGGATCTTTTGAACCAGCGTAATGAGCAAGCCGACAATGTATGCACCAACAACAACCGGAACGAGCGCCTGAAAATAATATCCGGCTGTGCTCGATTTGATGTCGACACCTGGCGTTAATGCCAATAGTCCCATGGCCAGCGAAGCACCGGCCAGCCACCTCATTACCGATTGCAACCACCTCTTTGCCGGCTTTCCCGCATAGGCTTCGATAAAGGGCATGGAAAATCCAACCGTCACCAGGGCAAAGAATGGACGCGCACGATCGGCAAACCACGGACTGTCTGGCCAAAGGTATTTGAACCCATACCCCGCATTCGCAAGAACGTACATCCACCCACAGGCAACGTATACGATATAGAGGAGATACACCTTTTCGCGTGTCATCACCGAGAGGTACATGCCGAAAAGCAACATCAATCCGATCATGCCCGACATGATGCCGGCAATCGTCGTGTTCGTCATTATCTCGTCGAACAACGCTTTACCTGATTTGGTGCGGAACGTTAGCTGCAATGCCTCGTTTGCCTTGTCAATTTTCACCAGCGCAAAACGGGATTGGTTCGAGATTGGAAAAGTGAAATTGAGCGAGGCTACCGGCCGGTTTGAAAATGGCTTGTTGTCACCGGCGGAGTAACGTTCAACGGGTACATCGCCGTCGATGGAATAGAAATCGATTCGGTTGATTTGCGCCGTGCCAATCTCCAGCCAATGATCCTCCATTGTCGTGTCCTTTTGAATAGCAAGCCAAAAGTGAGACGTGGTGAAGCCGGGATTAAATGAATGACCCTGTGGCGTCTTGAAATCACCGCCGAGGAAGCGGTGCCACGCCTCGACTGCTTCCATCTCGCGGGTGGTGTCTTCAAGCAGAAAGTACACCGACCGGTCAGGCGTTCGTTCAACTTGAGAACAGGCGCCAAAAGCAACTGCAATAAGGAAGGCGATGATGACGACCGATATTCTCAAAGGCGGGCTCGCTTACATATGGAAAAGTAATACATTATCGAGACATCAAGGTAACCGACGGACGGTTTATCCGGCGTATGTAGGATTGAGCTCTTTTTAGAGAAATTCGGGTTGTCATTTCAAGTCCCTGGCCTCCGGATTTCCGACTTCCTGTGGATTTTTCGGGACAGCTTCAAGGATAGCGCATTTGATTTTGGAGCCCACCACTCAATAGACCGGGACGCCTTAATAATACTTTAATAATGAGCGTTGCCTCCTGTTACGGGGCCATCTCGTCCTTCGGTACGGACTCCTCGACTCGAAGTCCGATCGTAAGAATTCCCGGCAATGTGTCCAGGCGCATGTATTGAGCGAATTCCATTTTGAAGGTTCCCGTATAAGGAAAAGTGTAATCCTTCAACAACGCAAACTGTTGACTGTAGATATCACCAATGCTGCTTTCACCAAAAGGCTTTCCTGTGCTTCGATCAAACAGCATGGTTTGTATGAGCCCATGGCTGAGTAAGGAGTCAGTCGAGTCTTTCAGATAATAGTGTACGAAGAGCCGAGAGTAAGGGTATGTAATCGAATTACGCAGATTACAATACAGGTTATAGTGGCGCGTAGAATCGGTGATTTGAAACGAAAACTCGGGACGCTCGGCCATCAGCCAATAACGTGACTCAAAGTCGTGATTTGTTTCGAATATGCGGTGCTCGTCGCATGCAGTCAGGCCAAATACAACGGCCATGAGGGCTAGCCATGATTTCATCGACGGCTGTTTTTATTTTGGTTTGAATTACGCTGGTCTCTCCGCGATTGTGGAGGTTGATTCCCGCCACCGCTCTTGCGTTTCTTTTTCTTCTTCTTCCTGGCCTTGTTCTTGTACTTCTGATCCATCTGCTGAAGGTCGCTGTTAAGCGATGCGGCGGGTGCCTTTTCCTCCTCCACGTCTTTTTCAAGACTCGCCGGCTTCTTGCCTTCGCGGTTCATTCGCAAGATCTCGTTGACACGATCCACATTGAGCGGATACCAGGTATTCTCTTCCGAGAATCCGAACCACATGATCTTCCTGAAGATATCCGTCTTTTGAAGGATGGCGTCTCCCTTTTCCGTAAGCAACGGTCCCTCGATCCGGGGAATATCTTCCAGGGCTTCGATGTAGGTTTCGAGTTCATAGTTCAGGCAGCATTTGAGTCGGCCGCACTGTCCCGATAACTTACTGGGATTCAACGACAGGTTCTGGTAACGCGCGGCACTGGTAGCCACGTTCTTGAACTCGCTGAGCCACGTTGAACAACAAAGCTCGCGGCCGCAGACGCCGATACCGCCCAGTCGACCTGCTTCCTGTCGCAGACTAATCTGTCGCATTTCAACGCGAATGCGAAATTCGGCAGCGAGTACCTTGATAAGCTCACGGAAATCAACACGTTCATCGGCGGAGTAGTAAAAGGTCGCTTTCGCATTGTCGGCCTGGTATTCAACGTCCGATAACTTCATCTCCAGTTTCATGTTTCGGATGATCTCACGCGTCCGATAGAGGGTCGGCATTTCGCGCTTCTTTACTTCCTCGAACTTCTCCAAATCCTTTTGGTGTGCAAGGCGATAGATCTTCCGGATATCGCCATCCAGGGGAACCTTCTTCTTCTGCATCTGCAGTCTGACGAGTTCGCCCTGCATCGACACATAGCCTATATGATGACCGTTAGGGACCTCAACGACGACGGCATCGCCGGTGACAAGCGGAAGTTTATCGACGTTCCTGAAAAAGTCCTTGCGACCGTTTTTGAAACGAACCTCGACGACATGAAATTTGTCTTCCACCGGCATATCCATATTGGAAAGCCAGTCGAACACATTCATCTTATTACAGCCGCCCGTGCCGCAGGCTCCGTTGTTGTTGCAGCCCGCCACTTTGCCGCCTTTTGCAGATCCGCACGCGCACGCCATATTATTATCCTTTGTAATTCATTAAATCAATCCCAATATCCTTCCGGAAATAAAGTCCTTCCCAGGAGATCTTTTCCGCCAATGCATAGGCATTTTTTCGGGCGCTTTCGAGGTTATTGCCCCGGCCGGTGATAGCCAGAACGCGACCCCCGTCAGTGACTACCGAACCGTTATGTCGCCGCGTTCCTGCATGAAACAGCACTGCGCCGGACGTGTCCTGGAGTCCGGAAATTGTTTTGCCCTTTTGATACGCTCCCGGGTATCCGCCGCTGACCAGGGCTACCGTCACGGCATATTGGTCGTCAAACTCAACTCGCTTGTCCTTGAGTTCACCTCGCGCGGTGGCCTCAAGCAAGTCGACGAGGTCACTCTTTATCCGCGGCATGACTGCCTGCGTTTCGGGGTCACCCATGCGGGCATTGTATTCGATAACATAGGGCTCACCCCCGACGTTCATTAGTCCCACGAAGATAAACCCCCTGTACTCAATAGCCTCTTTGTTCAACGCGGCGATTGTGGGCCTGACTACCTTTTCCTCGACTTTTTTCAGAAAGTCGGGTGTTGCAAATACCACCGGGGAAACGGCGCCCATTCCACCCGTATTTGGCCCGGTATCGCCCTCGCCGATGCGCTTGTAGTCCTTGGCCTCCGGGAGGATCACGTAATCAACGCCGTCGGTCAAAATGAATACCGACAGCTCAATGCCGCTAAGGAATTCCTCTATCAATACCTTCGTGCCGGCTTCACCGAACTTCTTGTTTACCAGCATCTCCTTGATGACCGATTTTGCCTCAGCCTGGCTTAGACTGATTACCACGCCCTTTCCGGCGGCAAGACCGTCGGCTTTCAGGACGATCGGCGGCTTACAGCTGCCAATGTAGTCGAAGGCTTCTTCAATGTCCTCTACCCCAAATGTTCTTGCTTTCGCAGTAGGAATGCCGTTGCGCAGCATAAACTGTTTTGAGAAGTCTTTGCTTCCTTCCAGTTGGGCGCCGGCTTTACCCGGTCCGACAATCAACACATCCTTTAACCAAGGATCACTTTCAAAGTAGTCGCGAATACCCTTAACCAGGGGGGCTTCCGGACCGACGACCATCATGTCGATGGCGTTGTCCTTGCAGAACTGGCCGAGTTTGAGAAAATCATCGCTGGCGATGGGCACGTTTTCGGCGACCTCGGCCGTTCCGGCGTTGCCAGGTGCCACGAAAAGCTTCTCGCAGCGCGGGCTGTGCCTTATCTTCCAGGCCAACGCGTGTTCCCGGCCTCCATTGCCAATAATGAGAATTTTCATTTCCAAACCCGGGTTAGAGGTTAAAGTCCAAAGATAGGAGCGATTTCCAATCTTTAAAACAGCGACCTTGAGGGGTATGCCTGGGGCGATCCCGGGTCAGTTGGCGTATTCCGAAAGAAACTTGATGCGCATCAGCCGAATCTCCTCCTCCGTATAGTCGGCCATCGATTCGTCGTTGAGTGCATCTTCGAGGCTGTCGGATTCAGCATTCATGAAGTAATCGTGAATGTCATCCTGCTTGTGCGGGTCAAGGACCTGATCAATGTAATAGTTCAGGTTCAGCTTGGTTCCGCTGTAGCAGATGTTTTCGATCTCCGTAAGTAAATCCTCGAAAGAAAGACGTGTCGATTCGGCGATCTCTTCCAGGTCGATCTTCCGGTCAATCTGCTGGATAATCGAAATTTTTGTCTTCGACTTATTGACCGACGACTTGACTACTACGTCGGCGGCAGTTTCGATGTCGTTTTCCTCAACATACTTTTGGATTACATCGAGGAACTCCTTCCCGAACTTGTTCACCTTCCCCATCCCGACACCGTTTACCTGGGCCAACTCCTCGCGGGTGGTTGGATAGGTCGTTGCCATTTCTTCGAGCGATGGGTCCTGGAAGATCACGTACGGCGGCAGGTTCTTCTCGCGCGCAACCTTCTTTCGAAGGGTCTTGAGAATCTCGTAGAGTTTCTCGTCATACGACTTCGTATTGACAGGAGCCTTTTCTGACTCTTCTTCTTCCTCGAGCTCCGTCGTGAAGTCGTGGTCTCTCGCCAGTTCAATAGCATGCGGTTGCTTCAGGAAGGCCTGACCTTTCGGTGTAATCTTCAAAGCGCCGATGTTGTCGATGTCTTTTTCCAGGTATTGGTAGATCAAGGCTTGTCGTATGACTGACTTCCAGAAGTCGTTATCTTCCTCAGCGCCTTTTCCGAAGACATCGAGATCCACGTGTCCGTAACTTTTTGTGTATTCGTCTTCGATCCCCCGGATAACGTTTATCAGGTGGCTAAGGCTGAAGCGTTCGTTCGTCTGCTTGACCGCCTGTAACACGAGCATGACGTAGTCGGTGCCGTCAAAACGTTCACGTGGATGTACGCAGTTGTCGCACATTCCACAGTTCTCTTCCGTGAACTCTTCGCCAAAGTAATGCAGCAACTGGCGGCGTCGGCACACAGGCGACTCCGCATAGAATTCCATTTCCTGAAGCAGGATCCTGGCGTTCTCGCGTTCCTGTACGGGCTTGTCCTTATTGAATTTTTCGAGTTTGCTCAGATCGTTGTGACTGTAAAACATCAGACAATGACCTTCGAGCCCATCGCGACCGGCTCGTCCGGTTTCCTGGTAATAACCCTCCAGTGATTTGGGTACGTCGTAATGGACAACAAAACGGACGTCCGGTTTGTCGATGCCCATTCCAAAAGCGATGGTTGCAACGATGATGTCGACTTCTTCGTTGAGGAAGTCGTCCTGGTTCTTCATTCTGACATCGGCGTCAAGGCCAGCGTGGTAGGGAGCTGCCTTGAATCCGTTCACGTTGATCAATTGTGCTATCTCTTCAACCTTCTTCCGGCTGAGGCAATAAATGATCCCCGACTTGCCCTTATTGTCTTTGAGAAATTTGATGAGTTGCTTCTTGGTTTCTTTTTTCGGACGCACCTCGTAAAAGAGGTTTTTTCGGTTAAACGACGAAATGAAAACGTCAGCCTCCTCCATTTGGAGGTTCTTCTGAATATCGAGTTGTACTTTCGGTGTAGCTGTCGCCGTAAGCGCGATCACGGGCAAGTCACCGAGGTGTTGAATCATTGTTTTGATTCGGCGGTATTCCGGACGGAAATCGTGGCCCCATTCCGAAATACAGTGAGCTTCGTCGATGGCGACAAACGACACATCAACTTTTTTGAGGAAGTCGATCGTTTCTTCCTTATTGAGTGACTCCGGCGCTACGTACAACAACTTCACCACGCCGTTCATACAATCTTTCTTGAGTTTTGTAATTTCGCTTTTGCTGAGCGTGGAGTTTAGGAAGCGCGCGTTAACGCCGTAAGCATTCATCTGGTCCACCTGATTTTTCATCAGGGCGATAAGCGGAGAGATAACAATGGCGAGCCCATCCTTCATCAGGGCGGGTAATTGGTAGCACAGGGACTTGCCTGCGCCGGTTGGCATGATTACAAAAGTGTTTTTTCCATCAAGCAGGTTCTTAATAATTCTCTCCTGGTTCCCACGAAACTGGCTATATCCGAAAATCTCTTTAAGTCTTTCCTTTAACTCGTCTTTCTCTTCGACCAACATGTCATTTATGGATAAATTACTTTAATCGTATCTTTGTTTAACCAACAAAGCTAAATTTCTAAAGGCATTGAATTTAGTAAAAAATATCAAAAAAATTGCACGGGAAGTATTAATAAATGAGGCCCGGGCAATTGAGAATCTGACCAACTACATCAACGCTGATTTCGAGAGTTGCGTTCATGAAATTTATTCTGCCAAGGGCCGGGTTGTCATTACAGGCGTTGGCAAAAGCGCCATCATTGCCAACAAAATTGTGGCAACGTTAAACTCAACCGGCACGCCTGCACTTTTTATGCACGCGGCGGACGCCATTCACGGCGACCTGGGCATGGTTCAGCGCGAAGATATTGTTATC
>CAZIAG010000085.1:0-2689 GCA_964537375.1 uncultured Roseivirgaceae bacterium | reverse complement strand
TGATCTGCATTTCAAAGAGCGGCAACACGCCCGAGATAAAGGTGCTGGTGCCTCTACTAAAACGACGCGGTTCGCGGCTTGTTGCGTTGGTAAGCAACACAAATTCGTATTTGGCCAAGCAAGCAGACTTTGTGCTGAATGCAACGATTGCGGAAGAGGCGTGCCCCAACAACCTGGCACCAACCACCAGCACGACCGCTCACCTGGCCATGGGCGATGCCCTGGCGGTGGCATTACTTCACCTGCGCGACTTCAGTAGTTCCGATTTCGCCGAGTTCCATCCCGGCGGGTCGCTCGGTAAACAGCTTTACCTGAAGGTGTCCGACATTTACATGAATCATGAACTGCCGATGGTCGGACCCGACACGCCGATACGAGACGTAATCATCGAGATAAGTTCCAAGCGCCTTGGGTGTACTTCCGTCGTAGATGGGAATAAAAATTTAATGGGAATAATTACGGATGGCGATTTGCGAAGGATGCTGCAAAAGGACATCCACTTGGAAAAATTCACGGCCCGGGACCTGATGACCACTTCCCCGAAAACCATTGATAAAGATGAATTCGCGGTAAAGGCTCTCCATATCATGCAGGAAAATAGCATCACACAACTCGTCGTCCTCGATGGAGGCAAAATTGCCGGTTTTGTCCATCTGCATGATTTGCTAAAAGAGGGAATTGTCTAATATTGGATTTATTTTTAGACCGATATTTTGCCAACGGGCCTTTTTTCGAAATAGATTATCGTAGAATCTGGGAATGAACCAAAATTTATTTCTGGTCCTCATGGCTGGGGGTGTCGGAGCGCGCTTCTGGCCGTACAGCAGGAATGCCAAACCGAAGCAATTTCTGGATGTACTCGGTACCGGAAAAACACTCATCCAATCCACCTATGAACGGTTTTTGCCAATTTGCCCTCCGGAGAATGTGTACGTGGTGACGCATGAGGAACATGGCGAACTCGTGCGTGCGCAACTGCCCGACCTCGATGAAGACCACATCCTGCTGGAACCAATGCGGAAGAACACCGCGCCCTGCATCCTTTATGCATGCAGCAAAATTGCGCAGCGAAATAAGGATGCCGTCGTTGTCGTCAGTCCTGCCGACCATCTAATCTTAAAAGATGAGGAATTTCGCGACGTCATCGTCAAAGCTGCTGACCATGCCCGCGAACAGGATAAACTTCTGACGTTGGGTATCACTCCAACCCGACCGGAAACGGGCTATGGTTATATCCAATTTCATACGGATAAGAGTTTTGCCAAACGAGTAAAAACGTTCACGGAAAAGCCCGAACTTTCACTGGCGAAGAAGTTTCTCGAAAGCGGTGACTTTGTCTGGAACTCCGGAATCTTTATCTGGGGTGTGCAAGCTATCCTGAAAGCGTTTCAACAACATCTGCCGGAAATGGCTGAAGTGTTTGAGGAGATAAAGCCACGCCTCTCAACACCCGATGAAAAGAAGGTGATCATGACGGCATATGCGCAATGCAAAAGTATCTCCATCGACTACGGTATCATGGAAAAGGCCCGAAACGTATATGTTTGTCTGGGCAGCTTCTCCTGGTCAGACCTGGGTTCCTGGGCATCGATTCATGAAATCTCCCCAAAAGATGCAAACAACAACGTCATCAATGCCAACGCGCTTACCTATGAAACGCGCAACAGTATTATCAGGGGATCAAAGGACAAGCTGATCGTAGTCCAGGGATTGAACGGATATCTCGTCGGCGAGTTCGGCAACGTGGTCATCGTTTGCGAAAAAGACAAGGAAGATCAGTTCAGGCGTTTTGTCGCCGACCTTAAGTCAAGAACGAACGGCAACGATTTCCTTTGATCAACGGCTGCCTGCCGTTCGCCGACGAAGTATTTCATAAATGGCCACGCCGGCAGCCACGGAAACATTCAGTGAAGCAATCCGACCCTTCATCGGGATCTTTACACGCTCGTCCGCCTGATTAAGTAAAGTTTCGGAGATACCGTCCTCTTCCGATCCCAGCAAAAGCGCAACCGGTCCTTCCAGGGAAGTTTCATGAATACTCTTGTCGCTGTGTTCCGTGCAGGCGATAACCCGTACACCATTTTCTCGCAGAAACTTTATCGTCGTCCGCAATTCCTTTTCACGACAAACCGGTATGTAGTTCAACGCCCCCGCAGAGGTCTTCATTGCATCACCAGTAATTGGTGCACTTCCTTTTTCGCCAATGACAATACCGTCGAGACCAGCGCATTCCGCTGTCCGAGCAATCGCGCCAAAGTTCCGGACGTCCGTAATGCGGTCAAGCAAAAGAAGAAATGGCTCGCGCCCTTCGCGGTAGGCAGTGTCAATCAGGTTGTCCAGCGATGCGTAACTTACCGACGACAAGATGCAAATCACACCCTGGTGATTCCTTGACGATAAGCGCTTCAGCTTTTCAGGGGGAACAAAGGTGTAGGGAATATGGTGCTGTCGCGCCGTTTTTATGAGTTCTTTAATGAGGTCATTGCTGAGCCCCGACTGAATCATCACCCGTTCGATGTCCTTGCCGGCCAGGATGGCCTCCATCGTAGCTCGCGTTCCGTAAATCAAATCGGTCTTTTCCATGTGGTTGGGTGATGATGTTTTGTCAGAAGCGCGCGTTTCTCCAGAGGTCGATCATCTGATACCAGTTCTCGGTCCAGTTAGAGTCCCTTATTAACACATAGTACTC
>CAZIAG010000084.1:0-11045 GCA_964537375.1 uncultured Roseivirgaceae bacterium | reverse complement strand
ATAACAGTCCGGAACGCAGGAGCGGGTTCTCTGCCATTCGCGAAGCGGCACTGCCCGGTTGCGCCGTGATGTCCCAATCTTCCATAAAAAATCCATGGGTCGCGATATGCAGGACATCCGGACTGTCGACGGATCGAAGAGCCTCTTCGCTTGCCGATTCATGCATAAATACCGTGGTGGGAACACTGCCTCTATCCATCATGCCCGAAACGGCATTGACCTCAGCACGGGTTCCCGGCAGCATACCAATCTTTCCCTGCGCAAAAAGTCCGCGAGCCGCATGCCCCTCGCTCCCCGGTGTTGTTCCTCTATCTCCGTCGGACTCCAAAACTTCTCGCGTAAAGTCATACTGAGGATAACCAAAAAAGACGGCATTGCGCAGCTCCTTGCGCTCGGGTCTTGGACGTACCAGATCGCTGGTATTCGTCACCATACGGATATCCACCTCGTCGCCCAGGTATCGTCCACTGTTTGGCTCCCGAAACGTCTTCAGGTTCATAATGTTGTACACACCATCCGGGGAAATATAAACTCTTTTGATTTTGCCTTCCTCTTTCAACGCGTCGGCGATCGGCTGCCAGAAAACATTCCACGAATATTGATCTTCAAGTTGTTGCCTGATGGTATTTCGATAATAGGTCAGGTAACGATGCTCCATATCGTAGCCGTTCCCCAAGAGGACATACTTCGGCACCGTCGATCTTGCTGTTACGATGAGCGCCGCGTAACGAACCGTATCGGTCCAATGTCCGTCATGAATGCGAAAGCGAATGATCTCAATTGCCGCTTCACCGCGTTTTAGCTTATCGCGCACCTCGGTCCATTTGTATCGGCGGTTTTCGGCGGCAGACGCAAACAACGAGGAACGCGCCGACAGCGCCTTCTCCAGTGTGTTGACAGACGCCTCCAGCGCATTGAGATCTATCGACTCCGCCTGCCTTTGCGCTTCCGTGAGCTGGAAAGCGCGGGAGAGTTCGGTTCGACGGTGCACCCATTGATCGTAAATGTTTTTCAGGGAATCGTCGTCAGTCGCGAGTATTCGCCGACGAAGTTTATTGGCCGTGTGGAAGAGCAGCGCCTTGGTCGCCAGTTGATTGTCATACAGCCTCTCCGTGATGCGTTTATTCTCTGGAAGACGCATCAGGGCAAAGTTGTTGAAGTATTCAAACTGGGGCGCGATCCTTTCGGCGTAGAAATGCGATTTTTCCTTGTCACTAAGTCCGATGAAATGGACGCGTACCTGTTCAAGCAGTTGATCATTGGCGCGCTCGAAGTAGCGTTCCGCTTCTTCATAGTTTTCCATACCGGTAGCCAGGAGGCCCATCTCCCGGAGCGACAAGCCGTAATCCGGATGGTGTGTCCCCAGCAAGCGCTCACGCAACGCCAACGCTTCTGTCAACCGTGGTCGTGCTTTTTCGAATTCCTCCATGTCGATATACAACCGCCCCAGCACGTGCAGCGCCATCGCGTAATCGACATGCTCTTTGCCCACTACCCGTTCGCGAATAGCGAGCGCCTCCACGAAGACCCTTTCGGCCTTTTCGAACAATCCCATGTTGGCGTAAACACCGCCAAGGTTGACAAGGCGTGTAGCATAATCCGAAGTCTCCTTTCCGAGGGAACGCTCAACGATGGCCAGGGATTGAAGGTATAGTTCCTCGGCTTTGGCGGTATCGTTCAGCGCATAATAAACGGCGCCCAGGTTATTGAGGTAGTGGGAATACTCGGGGTGATCGGTCCCATACGTTTGCCCTGCTATGGACAGTGCTTCTTCATAGAGCGTTCGCGCCAACTCGAAATTTCCGAGGTAGTCCTGTAGAATAGCCAGGTTATTCAGAATCGTCGAATAATCGGGATGGTCCTTACCCTTGACACGTTCTGTGATGGCCAGGGCTTCTCGATAAAGTTCTTCTGCCCGACGAAAGTCACCCGTCACGTCGTACAATGCGCCTGCCGCGGTAATGATCTTTGGATAATAGGTATTCTCCTTGCCAATGGTTGCTTCCGTGAGCTCAATCGCCTCGACAAGCGCTTTCTCGGCTTCAACATAGTCACCCAACGCCCGGTAAACGGTGCCTATCTCCATCAGCGTGTACGCATACTCTTCGTTCCTGCCTTCAATTGCCTCACGCGTAGCCAACGCCTCCAAATAGAGGGGCAATGCTTCGTCCGTACGGCCAAGCGTGTAGAGGACCCCACCCAGGTTTGTCAGTCCTTCGGCATACCGGATCGACCGCCTTCCGAACACTCTTTCATTCACGTCAATTAACTGGCGAAAAATATCAATCGCCTTGTCGTATTGCGCGTCGTAATAGTAGCAGATGGCCAGACTGCTCAAGGCCAACAAAAAATTCGGATGGTCTTCGCGGAACTCACGACGGGCCTGTTCAAATGCACGCTCGAATATCTCCAACGCATTCGCGTATGCCCCCTCGTTAAATTGCACAACACCTTGTTCATTCAACACTGTCCACGGTGGCTCTGCTACTGTCCCGTCGAGATTGAACCAGGTCTGTTCGCGCAACTCCCCTTTTTCGAAGATAGCCGTTGACTCACGACTACCATCCGTCCGGTACCAGGTCACCTCACCGTCCAATACCTCCTGCGGCCGGTCTTCGAGCAGACGCCCCTCGAATTGTACCGTCCCGTCAAGATAAAAGTCCCTAACCGTGTCCTGGGGCTTGTCATCCCGGTAGGAAATGACCCGGTAGTACGCAGCACTGTCGGCGCTCGTTGTAGTGCGCCATTCCGCATCGAACAAGATGGTCCACGTGCCCTGGCGTTGGCCCTTCGTGTCGATGGAATTCGGATTTTGAGGAATTACCTGGCCCAAAGCCTCGAATGCGCACGAGAAGGCCAGCAGGCATAGAATGACATTTCGTTGCATAAGGATCGTTGTTTGGGGGCATAATAAATTTACCAAATGCAGGAACGGCATGCACCGTTATCCCTGAAAACTTCCGGTCAACGCCCCAAATCAGCGACCAACACGCCCGAAATAAAATTACCCTTAGAACAACTCCTTTGCAATACGGAAGATAGGATCAGATTTGCCCATAGAATAAAAGTGCAGTGTAGGTACGCCCGCCTTGATCAGCTCACGTGATTGCTCTATCGCCCAGCGGATACCCACTTCCTTAACCGCGGCGTTGTCTGCGCATTTCTCCACTTCATCGGCGAGGTCTTCGGGGATGTCAATGTGGAAGGTGGTCGGCAGAATGCTGGCCTGCGCTTTTGTGGTGATCGGCTTGATGCCGGGTATAATGGGAGCGTCAATACCTGCTTCCCGGCAGCGTTTCACAAAATCAAAGTATTTTTGGTTGTCGAAGAACATTTGCGTGACGATGTATTCAGCGCCAAGTTCGATCTTCAGTTTGAGGTATTTCAGATCGGTCTTCAGGTTGGGGGAAGCAAAATGTTTTTCGGGGTAGCCCGCTACGCCGATGCAGAAATTCGTCGGCGCGCTATTTTGAATATCTTCATCGAGGTAACGGCCATTGTTCATGTTCACCACCTGTTGAAGCAACTCCGACGCAAACTTGTGCCCATCGGGCTCGGGAACAAATCGCCCTTCGTTCTTGATGGCATCCCCCTGCAGCACGAGGACGTTGTCGATGCCCAGAAAGTGAAGATCGATCAACGCATTCTCCGTTTCTTCCTTGTTGAACCCTCCGCAAATAATGTGTGGTACCGTGTCGACACCATAGTGGTTTTGGATCGCGGCACAAATACCAACGGTTCCGGGTCGTTTCCTCACCGAACGTTTCTCCAGCAATCCGTTTTCCTTCTTTTTGTACACGTACTCCTCGCGGTGGTACGTGACGTCGATAAAAGGTGGTTTAAACTCCATCAACGGATCGATGTTACTAAAGAGGTTCTTAATGTTTTCGCCCTTCAGGGGCGGAAGTATCTCTATGGTGAACAGGGTTTTTCCGTTTGCGTTCTTCAGGTGTTCGGTAACTTTCATATTTGATATATTCAGGTCGCCTGCCCTTAGGTGAGGCGTGTCATGCTCAAAAGCAACGTGTTTAGTTTCAGTTTTTTTCGACGTATCTTTTTTTGGTTCACTTTTCCGTTAAGTCAGACTTCGGGGTTGCCAGCATGCCGATGTTGAAGAACTCAACCCGCACCCTAATACCCCAATACCGGCGCCAACCACTTCTCTACCTCCTCCACGCTCATTCCTTTACGCGCCGCATAATCTGCAACCTGGTCCTTATCAATTTTCCCCAATCCAAAATAGCGTGACGCCGGATGCGAGAAGTAAAGCCCGCTAACCGACGCCCCGGGCCACATCGCGAACGATTCGGTGAGTTGTATGCCGGCCTTCTCTGCCTCAAGTAATTCAAACAGCAACTTCTTTTCCGTATGGTCGGGGCACGCAGGATAACCCGGCGCGGGCCGGATTCCCTGGTATTTTTCGTCTATCAATTCTTCATTGGTGAACGACTCATTCTTCGCATAACCCCAAAGTTCCTTGCGAACCTTTTCGTGGAGGCACTCTGCAAATGCTTCCGCGATCCGATCTGCCAGTGCCTTTGCCATGATGCTGGCGTAGTCGTCGTGGTCGGACTTATGGTGCTCAAGCAACTTCTCAAGTCCGATGCCCCCGGTAACGGCGAACATTCCGAGGTAGTCCTTGCCGGGTTCGGGAGATACAAAATCGGCGAGGCAATAGTTGGGCAGATTCTGCGCTTTTTTGTTTTGCTGCCTCAGGAAATGAAAAGTTGCAAACGGGGTAGTCTCCTCGTTATTTCTGAAGAGGTGTACATCGTCGCCCTGGCGTACGGCCGGGTAAAATGCCACTACGCCGTTTGCCTGAAGCTTTCCGTTGCGAACGATGTCGTCGAGCGTGGCGTTGGCATCGTCAAAAAGTTTTTTCGCCTCCGCACCGACAACCGGATCGTTGAATATCCCGGGGTAACGTCCTGCCAGCATCCAGGTTTGAAAGAAGGGTGTCCAGTCGATGTACTTTCGTATTTCACTGAGGGGAAAATCGATGAACTCCCGTCTGCCGATGAAACTGGGCCTTACAAAATGAGTATTCTCCCAGTCGATCTTTACGGCGTTGGCGCGTGCGTCACTCAACGGAATGTATGTCTTCGCCTGTTGTTTGCCCGCGTGCTCCTGGCGCATTCTCCCGTACTCATCTTTCATCCGCTTCGTGAATCCGTCCCTGGTTTCCGGGTTCACAAGTTCGCTAACGACCGGAACAGACCGCGAAGCGTCGAGCACGTGAACGACGGGACCATCATATACAGGATCTATCTTGACCGCCGTGTGGATTCGTGAAGTTGTGGCACCGCCGATCAACAAGGGCAGCGTCATTTTCTCACGCTGCATTTCCCTGGCCACATGGACCATTTCATCCAGGGAAGGCGTAATGAGACCGCTGAGTCCGATGGCATCGACCTTCTCGGTCTTCGCCGTCTCAAGTATCTTTTCGGACGGCACCATCACCCCCAGATCGACGATCTCGTAGTTATTGCAAGCCATTACGACGCCGACAATATTCTTACCAATGTCGTGAACATCCCCTTTCACGGTGGCCAGCAGGATCCGGGCCGCGGGTTTCCCGGCATTGCCACTACTCCTCTTTTCCTCTTCCAGGAAAGGCGTCAGGTAGGCAACGGACTTCTTCATCACCCGCGCGCTCTTCACTACCTGCGGCAAAAACATTTTTCCGGCGCCAAACAGGTCGCCCACGACATTCATACCGGCCATCAGCGGACCTTCGATAACCTCGAGCGGTTTCCCGTATTTTTTCCTGGCCTCCTCGGTATCCTCATCGATGTAGTCGATAATACCTTTGACCAACGCGTGCGTTATGCGCTCTTCGACCGTTCCCTTTCTCCATTCATCGTCCACTTCCTTTTTGCGACCGCCACCTTTCACCTTTTCCGCCAAGGCAAGCAATCGCTCGGTAGCATCATCACGGCGGTTCAGCAACACATCCTCGACATGCTCGAGAAGTTCCTTGTCAATTTCGTCGTACACCTCCAGCATCGTGGGGTTGACGATACCCATGTCCATCCCGTGCCGTATCGCGTGGTAGAGGAAGGCAGAGTGCATCGCTTCGCGGACTTTCTGATTTCCGCGAAAGCTGAACGAGACGTTGCTTACCCCACCGCTGACATGGGCGTGGGGAAGGTTCTCCCGAATCCATTGGGCCGCTCTGAAAAAGTCTACCGCATAATTCCGGTGTTCCTCAATACCCGTGGCAACCGGAAAAATATTCGGGTCAAAAATGATGTCATGCGGCGGAAACCTGACCACATTCACCAGGATATCGTAGGCGCGTTTACAGATCGAGATCCGGCGTTCATAGGTATCGGCCTGACCATCTTCGTCGAAAGCCATGACTACCACCGCGGCACCGTACTTCTTCACCAGCCGCGCCTGCCGGATAAACTCTTCTTCGCCGGCCTTCAGGCTGATTGAGTTAACAATACCTTTTCCCTGAAGACATTTCAAACCCGCTTCGATGACCTCCCACTTGGAAGAATCGATCATCACGGGCACGCGGGCAATTTCCGGTTCAGCCGCCATGAGGTTAAGGAACTTCACCATCGCCGCCTTTGAATCCAGCATTCCCTCATCCATGTTCACATCAATGATCTGCGCACCGCCGCGTACCTGATCGAGAGCCACCTCGAGCGCTTCTTCGAACCGATCCTCTTTAATAAGTTTAAGAAAACGGGCCGAGCCGGTTACGTTCGTGCGTTCTCCGATGTTAATGAAGTTCGATTGGGCAGTTATTTCTACGGCCTCAAGTCCGCTCAGCTTTAACGTTTCTTTCATGGTCATCTCGCTGCAAAATGGTCCTGATCCGGAACGGCGATGGTAAATCATTTAGGGGCAATGACAATCGCCGGGTCCGGAAGCATCACACTACTTCCTCTTTTATCTTTCTTGGTTTGTACCGGGAGGCGACCTCGGCAATTCTCCTGATGTGGTCGGGTGTAGAGCCGCAACATCCTCCAATTATATTCACTAATCCCTCTTTCAAGAAGGCTTCAATCTCCGATGCCATCTGGTCGGGGGTTTGATCGTAACCACCGAACTCGTTGGGTAAGCCCGCGTTCGGGTGGGCGCTGACAAAGAACTGCGACTTCTCATCCAAAACCTGCAAGTGTGGCCTCATCGCAGCCGCACCCAGTGCGCAATTCAATCCGATGCTTAGCAGCGGCACATGCGACACGGAAATAAGAAATGCTTCCGGGGTTTGCCCCGACAAGATTCTGCCGCTGGCATCTGTGATGGTACCGGATACCATAACCGGAATTTCTTTTCCGATTTCTTCAAACAACTCCTGGACGGCGAACAAAGCCGCCTTGGCATTCAGGGTATCGGTAATGGTTTCGAGGAGCAACACATCGACTCCACCGTCGACAAGGCCCCTCGCCTGCTCCTTAAAGGCTACGACAAGTTCGTCGAAGCCGATGGCCCTATAGCCAGGGTTGTTGACGTCAGGTGACATCGACGAAAGCTTGGTTGTGGGGCCCATCGATCCGGCAACGAACCGGGGCTTCGCCGGATCCCGGGCCGTGAACTCGTCTGCGACTTCGCGGGCGATGCGAGCGCCGTGCAAATTAATATCATAAACAAGGTGCTCCAGGTGGTAATCCGCCTGGGCGACTGAAGTGCTTCCGAATGTATTGGTCTCAAGAATGTCCGCACCGGCCTCCAAGTACATCCGATGTATTTCCCTGATGATATCAGGCCGGGTAATGCACAAAAGATCGTTGTTTCCCTTCAGCGGCCACGGATGGTCCTTCAATTGATCACCGCGGAAGTCCTTTTCTTCCAGCGTATAACGTTGGATCATCGTGCCCATGGCACCATCAAGCACCAGGATACGTTCGTTAAGTAGGTCGTGGATTTTCATTGGCCTCCTTCATCATCATAAGTTCGTGTATCCAGAAGGCCCGTAGAATGGGATGCACTTATCTTTTCCCCGGATCACTCCGAAGATGGGATTTAGCACAACACCCGCGCCGAACGCGGATAGGATGCTAAGACGTCATAGGGCCCAGTCCCTCGGTCTTTCTGGATAAGCACCGCAAAGAAAAGGAAAGAAAACCTATTTCCCAAAGTTTATGGCAAAGCAGACCTTCTTGCCGAGAGAAGGAGACAACACGCGCAAAGAAGAAACCCCTCCCACCGGGCAACGAACCGTTGAATCTCAAGAACCCGCTGAACGCTTAACGCCACCTGTATCCCATCCGAATACCGACACAGGGCGACACACGAACGTTATCCTCCTCCCGCGGCCCAAAGAGATAGAGGGATCGTTGGGATGTTTCCGGCATGTGGTACTGAATGTTTCGAAGACTTAGCCCTATGTTGAGATCAAAAAGGACACCTTTCCACCGGGCAGCATAAAAAAGCGACCCTGCTTTTAAATTGATTCCCTCCTCTCGGTAGCGAACCTCGTAAGGCATTTTCCGTCGATACCGGCGCTGGCAGGCCTCGTCGAAACATTCCTCAACCCAGTCGTAGCGCTCAAAGTCGACAAGGTTGGCGTAAAACTCCGCTGCGCCGTAGAGAATCTTTCTTCTTGCACTGACCTGGTTAAAATAATACCGGACTTCAACACGTGGCTTGGCTCCCCGCATTCGGTTGTACTCCGGACGTGAATGCAGATTGCTTACGTAGCCTGCTTCGATCTGAATCGTAACGGCGCCAAACCCGTGCTCATAGGCGACCTGCATACTCGGATAAGTATTCAGCAAATGAAAGGGACTTATCTTGATTGCGCTTAACGGAACGAGTGAAACATCGGTCAACAGCGTATCCTGCGCTGTTGCAGATAATGAAACCAGGCAAATGAGCGTCAGCTTGATTGTTTTGCTCATGGAACAGCCACCGGTATCGTACTGAGCATCACCGGCTCACCCTCCACATCATATCGCAATTGAAAAATGCCATCGTTTCCGGTAACCGTGGCGAGCCCATTCACGGGTATTACATCGTAGGCAAAGAAATCCTTGAGATGGGCAATCAATTGAATATTCAGTTCATCGGTGATATCAAAAACCTTGAGCCCGTGTTCACCTTCACAAATAAAAAGCCGGTTGCCATCCACGCCCAGGCCATGCGGTGATTGCATAGGATAGTTCTTGACCAGCGACGGATGATAAGGATCTGAAATGTCGATAATCTCCAACGCATTGTCGCCGCGGTTACATACCTGACCGTTGCGAAGTGTGACATACGCCCGGTTCCCTTGCACGACTACGGGGTCACACGACGTCACATGTGAATAGCGGAAGGTCAATTCGGGCAATGCCGGGTCAGCGATCGAAAAGATATACATCGCGTCGTTGGCCCCGATATAAAGCCATTCCCCGCGACTGAAAATCGTCTCCAGGCCAGACCAGACAAATACCGTGTTGACCTTTTCAAAACTTCCCGGCAAAATATTATACACGTGAATGTTCTCGTCATCGACGATGTACATGAAGTTGCCGTTGATCGCGAAGCGTGTCATGGAACCACCTTTCCCGGTTTGCCCGCCGTTGAACATGGCGCCATCGTTGGAGCAGCCGACGGCCAACGCAATGCTGAATATCGAAATAATGGCCAGCGTCCTAGTATGCATAGCATTCAAAATTTGAACCCGGAACTTCCTTCCAGTCGATAACTATCCCTTTGGAAGGATCATAACACTCGAAATAACTATTGGAGGGAGGGGGTACGCCCTTGCTCCAATGCTGAACGGTCAGTCGCCCCCTTTCTTCAATTTCCTTGAAATCATTGATCGTGACTGAGACAAGGTTGCCCATATGGTCGGCATAGAGTATTCCGTCTTTGATCGCCATATCGGTATTGCCCAGCATACGGAGGAAGCCGATGTTAACAGGCTCTTCCGGGTTGGAATTGTCAAAGACGTGAATACCCTTCAGCTGTTCATTGATCAACAGATATTTCCCATATACATAAATTTTCCCGGGTTTCTGAATGGCTTGTGGATCGGTCATGGCAATTTCAATGGATTCCGCTGGGCCATAAACCGGCACAAAGCCGGTGTTGAGGACTTGGTCACCTTCGATGACGGGCGTACAGGAGATTGAGATCAACAGCGCCCAAAGGGATACAACCGAGGATTTTGTTCTCATAGGTTCGTGTAGTATGCTGACGGCACCGGGAATGCCGATTTCTTTGATATTTTTGCCTCCATGAATAGGACACATAAGACGGCCTCGCGGTTGGGAGCGTGCCGGGGATTTACGGATAATAAATACACAGCTCATTGAAATTCGCCGCAATCGACATCGGCTCCAACGCCATTCGTTTCCAGGTGTCCACCGTGCTTGATCACAGCGCGGGTCCCCTCTTCAAGAAACTCGAGTATGTCCGGTTTCCTCTTCGCTTAGGCCACGACGTCTTTCTCACGGGACGGATCAGCGAACAGAGCATGGCGAAGTTCCGCAAGTTAATGAAGGCATTCAAACTCCTTATCGAACTCTATGAGGTCGATGATCACATGTTCTGCGCTACCTCCGCCATGCGCGAGGCGGAAAACGGGGCAGAGCTGGCCGCGATGATGAAAGAGGAACTTGGCATCAATATCGAGATTATCGACGGCGACCGCGAAGCCGAACTCATCAACCGCGCCATCGTTTCCTGGCTCAAGGACGAAACTTACCTGCATATCGACGTGGGCGGAGGAAGCACCGAACTGAACGTTTACGCAAACGGAAAAAAAGTAAAGACACGCTCGTTCAAAATCGGATCCGTCCGCATTCTCGAGCACCGCGATTCCCCGGTGATCTGGGACGAAATCGAAAAGTGGGTAAGGGATCATGTAAAGAAGGCGTATGGCAAGCCGACAGCCGTTGGAACGGGTGGAAACATCAGCAAAATCTTCGAACTCGCCCGGCAGAAGCCCGGTAAGACCCTATCCCTTAACAAGGTGCGCGAGATCAGGGACATGGTGAAGACCTACTCTATCGAGGAACGCATCTATAAACTTCAGATGAACCCCGACCGCGCCGATGTCATTGTACCAGCCGCGGACATTTACATCAAGATTATGGAGT
>CAZIAG010000083.1:0-11091 GCA_964537375.1 uncultured Roseivirgaceae bacterium | reverse complement strand
CTGTTCATCTGCCTTCAGCCTTTTCAAAACTTCTATTCCGTCCACTTTAGGCATCTTCAAGTCAAGCAGTATAACTTTTGGAAGCGTGTTCAGTCGCTCCGAAAAGAGAAATTGCAATGCCTCCTCACCATCCTGAAGATGAAGAAGGTTATTTGCCAGGTTATGTTTTTTTAACGCCCGGATCGTCAAACCCGCGTCGTCAGGATTATCCTCCACCAAAAGAATTTCCACAATATTATTTCGTTCCATCAAAAATCGTTTTTACCCCCTTCCCTCGCCAATAATACCCCACCCGCCCTGTACTCCTTCGCCGCCGGAATAAAATCCCAGGCATGCCTTTAATACGGTACTACGTAAAAAAGCAACCGTCTGCCTATTGGAAATCCCAGGAAGAAATCAACAGGAACACACTCCTGTCACGTGGCTCGTCAGACCTCAGAATACAGGAACCTGCCGAAAGCAGATCTTAGCGATGGGTTAGGGTTAAAAATAAGGCAAAACGCCTTTAATCTGGTAACAAAATTTCATGAAATATTACACCCTTATTACATGCCGTATGGATTTCGTTATTGATCCCAAAGGGTCGCAAGGCCGTGGGTCATCGCCTGAATGCTAAGGGCAACGAGCAGTACAAGGACCAGCCAACCCGGGTATTCTATCCACTTCGGGTGCCTGTAATCGCCGATAAGGGAAGTCCTTCTTGCCGCAAAAAGCATTAGCGCCAGCGCAATGGGAAGGATGACACCATTAAGCGCTCCCACAAGGATAAGCACCGCCACTGGTCGACCCACAAAAACGAATGCGGCGGTCGACGAAACAATAAAAAGGGTGATGACTATTCGCCTCGCCGTCAGCGATGAAAGCGTTGCGCTCCGCATGAACGACACGGAAGTATAGGCTGAACCAACCACGGACGTAAGGGCCGCACACCACAATACGAGACCAAACACCTTATATCCGATCGGACCTGCGGCGACCTGAAAAACCGATGCCGGTGGATTTCCCGGATCCAGCACCCCTCCGCCGGCCACTACGCCCAGCGCGGCCAAAAACAATAAGATCCGCATCGACGTAGCAACGACAATCGCTCGAACACTGCTTTTGGAAACGTTGCGCAAATTGGCTGCGCCGACGACGCCGGCATCCACAAGCCGGTGAATGCCCGAAAAGCTGATATAACCGCCCACCGTTCCACCGACCAAAACCATGATCGCCGTCAAGTCAATAATTTCCGGCGCAAAGGTGTGGATCAATGCCCCGCCAAGGGGTGGATTGGACTTGACCGCGATCCAGCCTGTCAATACAATCATCACGATGCCCATCAGGCGAGCAAACAGATCCATCGCTTTGCCCACCTCGCGATACCAGAAAATAATCAATGCCACGCAGGCGCTAATCAGGCCTGCCGCCCAAAGCTCCAACCCAAACATAACATTGAGACCCAGCGCAGCACCTCCGATATTGCCAATGTTGAAGGCGAGACCGCCGGCAACTATGAGTACCGTCAGCAAATGGCCGCTCCCCTTCAAAACCTTGTTGGCAAGATCCTGGGCGTGAAGTCCCGACACCGAGACAATCCGCCACACATTCAACTGAACCACGATATCCAGGACCATGGAGCAGAGGATCACAAAGCCAAAGCTTGTCCGTAGCTGTTCAGTGAAAACCGTTGTTTGCGTGATAAACCCCGGACCCACCGCAGACGTCGCCATGAGAAACGCCGAGCCCGTTAGTACGGTGGTGATGTTATTGGAGGCCTTTGACGGTAATGCCATTTCGCTTCAGGGTATCTACAACCGCCTTTGCGATCGGCAGAGCCTGCTTGCCGTCACCGTGGATACAAACCGTATCCACGACTATCGGAATTTCCTGTCCGGATACGGTATCAATCTTCTGTTCGACAACCATCTTCAGTACCTGTCGGGCCGCATAGTCGGGGTCGGAAATCAGGGCGTTGTCCATCGATCGAGGCGTCAAAGTTCCATCATCCTGGTACGTCCGGTCTGCAAATCCCTCTCGCCCTACACGCAAACCAACATCTGCAGCTTCTCTTACAAGGTGACTCCCGGCCAGGCCGACCAGCGTTAGTCCCTTGTCAAAGTCAAAGACGGCACGGGCAATCGCTCGCGCCAGCATCGGATCTTTTGCCGCGTCGTTGTAAAGGGCTCCATGTGGCTTTACGTGACTCAGACGTCCCATTCTTGCGCGAACAAAAGCGTACAGCGCACCAATTTGATACAACGTAAGGTCATACACTTCATCCGGAGATATCTGCATCGATCGACGCCCAAATCCCTGGAAATCCGGATACCCTGGATGAGCGCCGATGGCAACGCCTTTCCTTATCGCCACGTCTACTGTCTGCCCAATAACCGAATAGTCACCCGCATGAAAACCACACGCCACGTTGGCCGACGTAATCCAATCCATGAGCGCTTCGTCGTTGCCCATCCGCCACGGACCGAAGTGCTCACCCATGTCGCAATTCAGATCAATCGCCACCATAACGTTCGACAAGATTATGCATACAGGCTTGCTGGATTTTGCGAAGATCGCTTTGCAGTGAAAGTAACATTTTTTCTGCTTCCTCTACGTTAGTTGCATGCAGGAAAAACTCCGCCGACGCGTCGAGCTGTGCAAATTTGGGAAGATCGGCGCTGATGATGTGGCCTATCCTTGGATATCCGCCCGTGGTCTGGTGATCGGCCATCAAAACGACCAGTTCACCATTGGGCAACGCCTGTATCGTGCCAAAGGAAACGCCCGACGAAAGCAATTCTTCTCTGTGAACGAACTCAAGGGCATCGTGGATGAGTCGCGTAGCCATTCGGTCCGACATGGCCGAGACACGAAACGGATGTCGCCCGAAGTTCGCCCGGGCCGAAGCGCTAAGCCACTCCCATTCGTTGCCGTGAATAAATCGGATCGTGCCAGGCGCTGAATAGATCGCGGCAACATTGATCGTCCAGGGTAGGATTGATGTACCTGCGGCACGCGTGTCGAAATTGAACCGCGAGGGATTTAGTCTTATGAAGTCACCCGACTTCAAGTTGCGTCCGTGATGCCCGCCCACGCCGATCTTTAGGTTCGTGCTACCGCTGCCAAGCCATAGCGGGATATCCAATCCACTGTCAACGGCGATATAGCACCTGCAACCTTTTCTCTTTTTGTTGAACATCAACACGGCCCCCTCCGACACAGCTACACTCCTCCAGGGAGGAATCCGAACGCCATCAACGGATGCGTCAAAATCGGCCCCTGCCAAACCCACCAATGCATTCCTGGTGAACCGGAAAGTCCCCGCCGGAAAGTGAACCTCTATTACTGGCATCGACAACGGGTTGCCAACTAACGCGTTTGCGACCTGTGCCGCGAATCTGTCCATGCTGCCGGAAGGATTGACGCCCCAATGGGCATAGCCATATCGACCATTGTCTTGAACAGTATCCATCAATCCGGCCTTGACTACTTCAATGCTCATGAGGACGCGCGAACGTTGTCAAACTCACTCCGGTTAATGGACACGAATCTCACTTTGTCTCCGGGCTGAAGAATAGCACAAGGTTGCCTGTTTGCATCAAAAAGCGATACAGGCGTACGCCCGATTATTTGCCATCCTCCCGGTGAAGTCATTGGATAAATCCCGGTCTGCACGCCAGCGAGTCCAACACTTCCTGCCTCAACTTTTACAGGGGTGTCCTTTCTTCCGACCCGCAATCGTTGATCAACTTCCGCGAGGTAAGGGAATCCGGGCAGAAACCCGACCATGTACACCGTGTATACACGACTAGTATGTATTTGAACGATGTCGTCAGGGGACAACCCGCTTATGCGGCATACGACGTGAAGGTCTGGTGCGAATGCCTCGTCATAGCAAACGGGGATGATCATCTCAGCACCTTCCCCAGCCATATCGGAAACGCTTTCCGCGCTGGTAATCGCCTGACGCAAGACATCTTCGACATAACGAACACACGAGTTCGGACCCACGAGCCTATTCAATGGTGTCGCATCGTAAACAACGGTCAGGGAGCTGTAGGCGATGACGATATCAAGCAAACCCGGAAACGGATGGTCTTGCAGCCAACGACGCACCGCCACAATCCTCTGGTGGTGCACTGGATTCAGGTCGTTGCCCAGTGACAGCGTAACGGCCTGGTCGCCGAGATGAACGAGTGAAAAGGGATGCACAACGTCAAGATAAGGAATACCCGGATCGTTTCCGTCGCGCGTAGAATGAAAAATGGCGGGCTAACATCGGTGATGGCACCATATTTTTAGCGGCTGTATCCGTCAACAACCACTACGAAATATTCCTCACCTTAATCCAACGCATGAGTGAAGCCGACTTCGACCTGGTGCGCGATACAGATAAAATACTGGAAATCCTTCATGAGAGCATGAAAGAAGGACAGGCCGTGGGCATCAATTGTCCGTCCATCGGCCCGGGTATTTATGTGACCGCCGTGGATAAGATTCTCAACTACAATGACTTCTTTGACCAATGTGAAGTGGTCATTGTGCTGAAAGGCTATGACGTTACAGGATACTTCTTTGAAAAGAACGTCGTCCGGCTTTACGAAATAAGAAGTGTCTGGCCGTTAAAGTCCAAATTTCGAAACCCGTTCTTTGACGACTATCGCCACAAGGTCAGATAGCTACCTTCATCTCACCACTGGGCGCCTCGGAAAGACGGTTTATGAAATTGGGTATGGTTAGCATGAACTTCGTGCCCTCGCCACGGGTAGATTCAAGGTCGATACGTCCGTTGAGTTTGTCAACCGCTTCGCGCACAATATAAAGCCCCAGGCCAGCTCCCTTGTTGGCTTCCGTTCCCCGGAAAAACATGTCGAACACCTTGCCCAGGTATCGCTCATCGATTCCAATACCATTATCGGCTACCTCAATGTTGGCCACGTCGGTGTTGACCTCTGCCGTAATCCGGATGAGAGGCTTTTCTTTGGCAGGATCGTGGTACTTGATCGCATTTGAAATAAGGTTGTTGAAAATGACTGAAAGCCGGTAGCGATCGGAGTAGAACGGGGCTTGCTCCTTTACCGATATCTCACGCGTGAGCAATTCCGATCCCGAAATAAACTTCATCTTTTCGAAGTGCTCCTTAACAAGTCCCTCGAGGTCAATTCGTTCAATGGTAAGGTTTTGACGCGCATTTCTCGAATAGTCGAGAATCTCTTTCACGGTCTCGTCAAGTTTGTGGATGCTGCTCTCCATCATCTCGAAATACTGGTCAAGGGCCGTATTGTGCGATTCGTGTTTAGCAAGATCGAGCAGGCCGAGGACCGACATTAGGGGCGCACGCAGATTGTGTGAAACGCTGTAAACGAAACTGTCGAGTTCCTTATTGATCTTTCTCAACTCGGCGTTTTGACTCTGCAATGCTTCCGCAGCACGTACTCTCGCCTGCTCGGCTTCCTTCTGCTTGATTGCATTATTGATCGCGCTTGGCAAACGCGCGAGATTGGATTTGAGGACGTAATCGTCGGCACCTTGCTTGAGACAACTCACGGCGAACTCCTCCGAGACAGCACCGGTAACAAGAATAAAGGGCACTTTTACCCCGCTTCGAAGACAGATCTGTAACGCCTCGACCGAATCAAACTGCGGCAACGAGTGGTCAGACAAGATCACATCAGCCGGGTAATTTTCGAGCGCGTCAACAAAATCTTTTCTCGAGTCAACTCTTTTGATTTCAAATGACATCCCGGCTTTCTGCAAGGTATGCCCTATTAAGGCTACATCATCCTCCATGTCCTCAAGGGCGAGTATGTTCAATGTGCGTTTCATCAGGTTTTAAGCAGTTTTCTTTCATCCCGACAATACAAGTCGTAAACATTATTCCCAATGGACAGCACGCTATTTCAACAGCAGCTTAATCTGTCGCCTCGCGAATGGGGCGACTTATCTACATAAAATATATAACGTCTGAAGCGTCACAACGGCGCCGCTATGTAAGATTTTTTTAAGGAGAAGAAATAAACAAACAGGATAGCGTTACCCGGGTTAAGCAGGTGAGCGAACGTTGCGAAGATCTACAACAGATATCCGCCGGCACTATCCCATTATTCTGGTATTCCTGGTTTCAAGAGCTCGTTGAGTTCGATTTGATCCAGGTATTTTTCCAGGTCGTGATGATCGGCAAATGCCACGGAAAGGATCTTTCCCTTTGCCCGGTCGTAAATCAATTCCACCAGGTCTTTATCAACGCAGTAAAGAAAGCTGCAGCTATTTTTATAGGTTCGCAACGCGACAAAATGGCCATTAACCCAAATGTGGTTGAAATGTCCATCACGCATTAGCGGGTTTAATTCATTCGTCATGCCGACACACGTCAAATAAGTGTGCCGACACTGAAGCACCCGACACGGATAATGTCGGGTGAGTGCAACGAAGTGGGTTATTGCTTTGAGGCGACCTTCTTCTTTCCGCCCCGCATTTCACCGAGATAGTGAACTTCGTAGGCATTCTGGTACTGCTTGATCGCCATTTGAATCTCGTTGTAGGTGTCGCGGCGAATCTTAATACCCTTCTGAGCGCCTTTGCTCTTTACCTCGATGTAAAATCCATCTTTCAATCTAACTTCCCGTGTGGCTGGTCTGCCCATTTTATAGTTGGTTTAAATGTTAACGAAAAATCGGGTTACTTATGATTCTGGATAGAGGGGCGTTGCAAACAACGTGCTGGAATGCCAGATTCCTGGTGGATAGCCCGAAAAAGTCCAAAAAAGGTAATAAACCCGGCGTTTTTCTGCGAAAATACGCAAAAATTCCGCTTTTTCCTTGTGAAACGGCTGACCAGACGGAATAGTTCCACGGACGGCAAAATCCCGGCAGAAAGAAAAGAGCAAAACAATCGTTGGAAATGGCGAAAAAGAAGACGACCGACAAGAAAGCGTTACTCAATGAAATTGAAGAGAAGATTCAGGCATTGAATCTCCTGAAGAGCACGCTTCAAAGCGACCGGTCCCGCAACGAAGAGACCCTGGACGAATACCGTAAAAAGTTTATTGAACTGCTGAGGAAGTAGTCGGATCGGCCCCGGGGATTTGCCGTCACGCCTTCAATCCCTCGGGCACGAGCGGAAGCGTGTACAACCTTTTGCCGGTGGCCGCGACGATCGCGTTCCTCACCGCAGGCGCAATCCCGACAATGGGAGTTTCACTTCCCCCTGCCGATGGAATATCCTTTCGGTTGAGCATGATGACCTCGATTTCAGGTGTGTCGCGGAAGCGCGGTACACGATACGTTGAGAAGGCGGCATTGCGTATCCTGCCATCCCCAAAATCAATCCGTTCGAACAATGCTCCACCTAAACCCTGAACAACACAACCCATGATCTGGCTTTCGAGGTGACCAGGGTTGACAATGGCGCCACAGTCAAAAGCAACAACAGCGCGTTCTACTTTCACATCCCCCTTACTCCCGACCGAAACTTCCGCTATGGTAGCACAGTATCCATTCTTTTCAGTACCGCATCCGATACCTGCTCCACGACCCGACGCAGCCGTATAATTCCTCCAGCCGAACCGGTCCGCCACCGCATTCAACACGTCCTTCATGCGCTGGTCTTTAAGATTCATCAACCGGAATTCGAGCGGATCAATGGCGAGTTCTGCAGCCAGGTCATCCATGGTGCATTCACGGGCGAAAACATTCGCCGTTGACGCAAGGCCCCGGTAAGAACCTTGTCGCAACGGTGAGTCTACGGGATGAAACTGAATGCGTTTATGCGGGACCTCGTACGAGGTCTGAATACCGGATGTCCCGGAATTGTAATTATGAAAATCCCAGCCTTGAAGCAAACCATCTCGTGAAGCCCCCGCCCTCACCTCGATAACGCCAGCCGGCCTGAAATACGCCCAGGTGAATTCCTCTTCACGTGTCCAGGCGACTTTCACGGGCTTCCCTGCTGCCAAGGCGATCCTCGCCGCTTCAATGCCTGCCTCCCCGGTGTGCTTTCCTCCATAGGCCGATCCCGTATCGGGTTGTACAACCCTGATGTTTTCACGAGGCATGCCGAATACCTCGGCAAGCTCGTCCTGTACGCCAAATGGTCGTTGCGTACCTGTCCACACCGTGAGCTTGCCATCCTTCCATTCCGCCAACCCTGCGCGTGGTTCAAGCGGCGCGTGCGCAATGTAATCGACGTGGAAAGTGCGTTCTATTTTAATGTGGGCATTGGCCATCGCTGAATCCACATCGCCGGTCATTCCACTGTCGCGGGGTCGTTCGGCTTTATCCTTCAGGAACTGAAATATCTTCGTCCTTGACGGTTGGGTCGTATGGGTCCACTCCGCCTCTATCGAGTTCAGCGCACGCGTAGCCACAACACTATTGGGCGCCGCAACGGCTACGAAGTCTCCGTCGTGAACCACAACCACGTCCTTCATGCTTTTCGCCTTCGAAAGGTCCACGCGTAAGAGTCTGGCTTTGTACGACGGCGCTCGCAATACTTTCCCGATAAGCATTCCCGGCAGGCTCATGTCAGAAGCAAACTGATGTTTACCGGTCAGGAAGCGTTCGGCGTGTACCTTTCGCACAGAGGTACCGGCAACCTTCCACTCGTCGATTCGCTTGATCTTTGCGTCATCCCTTAACGGCTCGACGAATTCTTTGCCTTTTGTCAATTCGCCGAACGCCATCGACTTGCCCGTCTGCCGATCCTTGACCAAACCGCGTTCAACGTACAATCGGTCCCGATCGACGTTCCATTGTTGAGCGGCCATGTCGATGAGAAGCTCTCTTGCCGAGGCAGCGGCCTTTCGGAGTTCGGGTGCCATGTATGGCGTTGTGCGGCTTCCGAAAGTACCGCGGTCATAAGGAGTAAGGGCGGTGTCTCCCATCACCATCTCGATCTTTTCCATCTCGACGTCGAGTTCATCGGCTATAGCCTGGGCGAGCGATGTCCTGATATTCTGACCGACTTCCGCCTTGCCCGTATACGCGGTTACCAGTCCGTGCTCATTGATGTGTATCCACGCGGCAATTTGGTGTTCCGGCGCGCGTTCATGGTCTGTGCCGGCTTTCGCGCCCGCCACCGTAAACGTAATGGCAAGACCACTGCCGAGAATCCTAAAAAAGTCCCTGCGATTGATACGAAACGCATAACCGGGTCCTTGTTTTAGTTCATATTGTTCGGGCGCGATATCGGGAGGTAAGTTTTGCATGGTCAGCCTTTCTGAAGTTGAACTGCTTTCTCGATTGATCTAACGATCCGGGGATACGTGCCGCACCGGCAGACGTTTCCCTGCATAGCGGCCAATATTTCGTCCCTTGATGGGTTCGCGTTTCTCGTCAACAGCGCAACCGCCGACATGATCATACCCGGAGCACAGTACGCACACTGGAAAGCGTCTTCCAGCAAGAACGCCTCCTGCACCGGGTGAAGGTTTCCGGAATCCGCTAACCCCTCTACCGTGGTAATCCTTTTGCCAACCACGCTCGCAACAGGAACGCTGCACGACCTTACGGCCGCTTCGTTGACCAGGACAGTACAGGCACCGCAAGCACCCTCGCCGCAACCATATTTCGTACCGGTTAAGCCAACATACTCACGCAAAACCGTAAGGAGGCTTTCGTTTCCTTCAGCCTGGATCGTATACGTCTGGTTATTGATGGTAAGGTCCATGGTCAGCCGCGTTTTAGGATTTGAAACTGCGGTTGAAAACAAGTTAGGCATTTACGTCAGGAGTGACAAGGCGATTCCGGCCGGACGATGCTCGCCGACGATGCCTAATAAACCGGCAGGGACCTTTCGTACTTGAGCTGCTCGATGACCGCGCCCAGCCGATCCACAAGTTCACGAAATGTGGAAGCTTTTCGCATAAAGCCAAATGCGCCCAGTCGATACAGCTCGCGTCTTTCAGCGGCGTTAGCCGTGGTCGAATAGATAACGACAGGAATATTTTTGAGGCGGGGGTCCTTCTTAATTTCGCAGAGGCATTCTCTCCCGTCCATTACCGGCATGTTTACATCGAGAAACACCGTATCCGGCAGAATACGCGTTGCGTGTAGCATCTTCAATGCCTCCCTCCCATCACAGGCGGTTATGCATGAAATCGACGGATCTATCTGCGCCAGCGCTTCAGCCATAAGTTCGCAGTCATCCGCATCATCCTCTGCATACAGTATGGTCATCGAAAACGGATTTTTCAATGACACACTTAAGGAAAAACCGTACCGTAAAAGATTTACGTACGGTCCCCGAGCAACATTAATCTGAACGAACGATCAAATTTCGCGGATGTATCGAAGGAATCAGCCGTTGTCCTGCGCCGCTTGACAAGCCGCTCCGAAAGCCAGCTTACGGCTGTTGTAGCATTTTTCCACATCGGGAAACAAACGTCACGGAGACGTACGCCCTTAACGCACCTCCTGCTGGTAGGGCAAATCGTGTTCCTAACCCTGTTCATCATTTTGCACCAGCTCTTGCTTGAGGCTTACCATCTCCTTGAGGATTGTCAACTCGTCTCTAATACCCTTGCGGATTTGCCAGACCAGGAAAATTGCCGCTCCGGCAAAAAGCGAATCAAAGAAGATCACCCATTTGGTTTCCACGTACCGGAGCATCTCCGGCGTGAGGAGCGCGAAGCCAACGATGTACACAACGACCAGCGCCACCGTGACAGGACCATGAACACGCTTGCGAAAAGCGTAATAGCGCACCGTATCGCCCACCGTCTTGAGTGCCTGTTCGGCCAGCTGAATCCGCCGCGACTTCGTGATGCTGTAAAACTCGACCGTGATACGCACAAGAAGTCCTCCCCACATCATCACGGTTCCCACATGGCTCAGTATTTCTCCGAAAGGGTAAAGAAAGTGCAAAAACACGATAACGATCACCATCGTACCCGCCATCACCGCAACGTTGCCATACTGATAGCTCAACGCGGTTTTCCTTTTGTTCTCGGCCATTTCAATGATCTTATCCGCTGATGCCGGCTTAGCGGGCATTTTTCCGCGAGCCTCCTTCCATCGGTTCTTCAATTCATCAATCTCCAGTTTCATATTCCATAATTCGTTTAAGGCGCGTTTTGATGCGATGGATCTTGACGCGCAGGGTTGCTTCCGCTAT
>CAZIAG010000082.1:0-11225 GCA_964537375.1 uncultured Roseivirgaceae bacterium | reverse complement strand
TGAAAGGTGGCACCACCCACGCGGCGGCTTTTTACTTCGACGGAAGGTGTAAGGTTGGCCATTGCACGCTTCCAAACCTCGAGCCCGTTCTCGTTGGATTTCTTTTCCACCAACTCAATGGCGTCATAAAAAATCTTGTAGGCAACGCTCTTCTTTCCGCGCTCCATCAGGTAGTTGACGAACTTCGTCACCATAGGATCGTTGAACTTCGGATCGGGAAGAAGGTATCTCTTCTTTGGTTTTGTCTTTCTCATGGCTTAAAATCCGATTATTTTTTAGCGGCAGCTGCCCCTTCCTTGGGCCGTTTTGCTCCATACTTGGACCGGGCCTGCTTACGTCCGTTCACCCCTGCAGTGTCAAGAGCACCGCGAATGATATGGTAACGAACACCGGGAAGATCTTTAACCCTTCCACCGCGAATCAACACGATAGAGTGTTCCTGAAGATTGTGGCCTTCCCCGGGGATATAGGCGTTCACCTCTTTGCCGTTGGTAAGGCGGACCCTTGCCACTTTACGCATCGCCGAATTTGGCTTCTTGGGCGTCGTCGTGTACACGCGTGTGCATACACCGCGGCGCTGCGGGCAGGAATCCAGGGCGGGAGACTTCGACTTGAACGTCAGCCTGGTCCGTCCTTTCCTTACAAGTTGTTGAATGGTAGGCATTTATTTTCTCAATTTTTAACCTTCGAAATTTTAGGACTGCAAAGGTATCTAAAGTACAAGAGCTTACAAAGTCGTTGACCAAGATTTTATTGGGCGTCAGGAACAAACGCCCGTCCACCTGGCTTCCCCGCCATGAGCTTTAAAACGATATGCATGTAGCTGTAATTCAGCGCATTACGCTTCTCCCATCGCGCCCCCGAAGTTCATTGGAAATTTCGGCATCTCCTCCGTCCGTTTAATCGGACCAAAAGCGTTCTCGTATTTTTCAATATTGTCCTTGAGCGCAAGCAAAAACCGCTTGGCATGTTCAGGAGTGATGACAATTCTGGCCTTGACCTTCGCCTTAGGTACGCCCGGCATGAGCCTGATAAAGTCAATAACGAATTCACTATTGGAATGGGCGATCATCGCCAGATTCGAATATATGCCCTCGGCGATCTCTTCCGTTAGCTCGATGTTAATCTGATTCTGCGGCTGTTGGGGCTGCGGTTTATTCTTCTCGTCTGCCATAATGCCTCGGTTTGTCCCGTGTAAATGATTGAATTTGTTGTTTCCGGTTCGCTGATTTGTATCCACGACCAAAAACAATAGTCATCAATCGATTCGGTACTCGATTCCCGACGATTAATGACTATTGAACATTTATTTAATTTGGTTAATCCTGCAACTCTCGCTCGCGATCCCTGGCGGGTGCCTGTTCGGCTGCGAGTGCGTCGTACTCATCTTTATGGGTGACGAGGATATCGTTGAATCGGCGCTGACCCGTTCCTGCAGGAATCAGGTGACCCACGATAACGTTCTCCTTCATACCCAGCAGGTGGTCGGTCTTACCACGAATGGCAGCTTCGCTCAACACCTTGGTCGTCTCCTGGAACGATGCGGCAGACAACCAGCTTTCGGTTTTCAGCGACGCCTGCGTGATACCCTGCAACGTCGGCCTCGATACGGCAGCAAGTGCATCGCGCACTTCCACAAGCCGCTGATCTTTGCGGCGGAGCTGTGAGTTCTCGTCGCGCAGTTCGCGCGCAGTTACAATCTGCCCCGCTTTCATTACCTGCGAGTCGCCCGGATCAACGACTACCTTCTTATCGATTATGGCGTCGTTTTCTTCACGGAACACGAACTTGTCGACATACTCGCCAGGCAGGAACGTCGTATCACCTGGATCAATGATCTCTACCTTCTGCATCATCTGGCTCACGATAGCTTCGATGTGCTTGTCGTTGATCTTTACACCTTGCAGACGGTAAACTTCCTGGATCTCATTAACCAGATACTCCTGCACAGCAGTGGGTCCTTTAATGAGAAGGATATCCGAAGGTGTTATTGAACCATCCGACAACGGCTGGCCAGCCTTCACAAAGTCGTTGTCCTGAACCAGAATGTGCTTCGACAGCGGCACCAGGTAGCGCTTCTGAACGCCGTCGCGCGACTCGATAAATATTTCGCGGTTACCGCGCTTGATTCCTCCGTAAGTCACCACGCCATCGATCTCGCTGACTACGGCCGGATTCGAAGGATTCCGCGCTTCAAACAATTCCGTCACACGAGGCAGACCACCGGTAATGTCACGTGACTTACCCATGGTACGAGGGATCTTGGCCAGGACCTGACCTGCTTTAATCTTCTCGCCCTGGTCCACGGCAAGGTGAGCCCCCACCGGAATATTGTAACTCTTCGAGTCGTTCTTGCCTTTGACGATCACCGCCGGGTTCTTGCTCTTATCACGCGTTTCCGTGATAACTTTCTCGCGGTGACCCGTCTGCTCGTCAGATTCTTCCTTAAACGTCACGCCCTCGATGATCGACTCGTATTCGATGGTACCATCGAACTCCGAAAGGATTACCGCGTTGTAAGGATCCCAATAACAGAGCTCCTCGCCCTTTTCGACCTTTTGGCCTTCCTTAACTTTCAGGAAAGCACCGTAAGGCACGTTATTGGCGATAAGTACCCTGTTCTTTTCCTTATCGACTATCTTGATCTCACCCGTGCGGCCCATCACCACGTGTACCGGGTTGTTTTCATTGTCAGTTGTCTCTATGATTCGGATACCTTCGAACTCGACCGTACCCGGAAATTTCGCCCGAATATTCGCTTCAACGGCTATGTTCGACGCCGTACCACCAACGTGGAACGTACGAAGCGTAAGCTGTGTACCCGGCTCACCGATCGACTGGGCAGCGATCACGCCAACCGCTTCTCCTGTCTGTACCATCTTGCCCGTGGCGAGGTTACGGCCGTAGCATTTTGCACAACCGCCAATCTTCGACTCACACGTTAGAAGCGAACGAATCTCCACTTCTTCGATACTTGTCTCCTCAATCTTGCGTGCGATTTCTTCGGTGATCTCTTCATTTGCATCAACGATCATCTCGTCGGTCAGCGGGTCGTACACCGCGTGAACGGTTACCCGTCCAACAATACGCTCCGACAACGGTTCAACGATATCTTCGTTGTCTTTCAAGGCAGTCACCTTCAGACCACGCAGTGTTCCGCAGTCTTCTTCCGTGATTACGAGGTCGTGAGCCACGTCGACGAGCCTTCGGGTCAGGTAACCCGCGTCAGCTGTCTTAAGCGCCGTGTCGGCAAGACCTTTACGCGCGCCGTGCGTAGAGATAAAGTACTCCAATACATCCAACCCTTCTTTGAAGTTCGAAAGGATCGGGTTTTCGATGATTGATCCCACCGAGCCGGCAAGGTTCTTCTGCGGCTTTGCCATAAGACCCCGCATACCACCCAACTGGCGGATCTGTTCCCTCGAACCACGGGCACCGGAGTGCATCATCATGTAGATCGAATTGAATCCCTGCTGATCTTCCTCCAACTGTTTCATCAGCGTGTTCGTCAGCAGCGTATTGGTACGAGTCCAGATATCGATCACCTGGTTATAGCGTTCGTTATCCGTGATCAGACCCATCATGTAGTTGTTCCAAACGCCATCCACTTCCTCCTGTGCACTGGCCACCAGTTTCTCTTTCTCAACGGGGACCTTCACGTCGTTCAGACCCATCGACAAGCCGCCCTTGTACGCCATCTGGAATCCAAGGTCCTTGATGTCGTCAAGAAACTTCGCGGTCTTAGACAAGCCGGCTGTCTTGAATACGTCGGCGATGATCGTTTGAAGCTTCTTCTTCGTCAGCAGTTCATCAACAAAACCGACTTCCTCGGGAACGTATTGATTAAAGATAACGCGACCCACGACGGTGTCGATCATCTTATACTCCATTTGGCCGGTCTTCTTGTCCCTTACCTTTACACGGACCTTGATGTTGGTGTGCTTAGTGATCCTTCCTTCATTGTAGGCGATAATTACCTCTTCGGTAGAATAGAAACGCTTGCCCTCTCCGGGAACCGGGTGTTCGGGCGTACTCTTTCTGCCTTTGGTCAAGTAATATAGGCCCAACACCATATCCTGTGAAGGCACTGTGATAGGCGCACCGTTCGCCGGGTTAAGGATATTATGCGAAGACAGCATCAGCAACGACGCCTCCAGAATCGCCTCCTGACCAAGCGGTACGTGCACCGCCATCTGGTCACCGTCGAAGTCTGCGTTGAATGCAGTACATACCAACGGGTGAAGCTGAATCGCCTTACCCTCGATCAGTTTGGGCTGGAACGCCTGGATACCCAACCTGTGTAGCGTTGGAGCGCGGTTGAGCAATACAGGGTGTCCTTTCAGTACATTCTCAAGAATATCCCAAATCACAGGGTCCTTGCGGTCGACAATCTTCTTGGCCGACTTAACGGTTTTCACAATGCCCCTCTCGATGAGTTTGCGAATAATAAACGGCTTGAACAGTTCGGCCGCCATATCCTTCGGAAGGCCGCACTCGTGAAGTTTGAGTTCGGGACCAACGACGATCACGGAGCGACCGGAGTAGTCCACGCGTTTACCCAGAAGGTTTTGACGGAAACGTCCCTGCTTTCCTTTAAGCATATCGCTCAACGACTTGAGGGCGCGATTACCATCCGAGCGCACTGCGTTTACCTTCCGTGAGTTATCGAACAACGAGTCGACTGCTTCCTGAAGCATCCTCTTCTCATTGCGCAGGATCACTTCAGGTGCTTTGATATCAATAAGTCGCTTCAGGCGGTTGTTCCTGATAATAACGCGACGATAGAGGTCGTTGAGGTCCGATGTCGCAAAACGGCCTCCATCCAACGGTACGAGTGGACGAAGTTCCGGCGGAATAACAGGGACCATCTTGATGACCATCCACTCCGGCCGGTTCTCGATGCGTGTACGTGCCTCACGGAATGCTTCAACCACCTTCAGGCGCTTGAGGGCTTCTGCCTTCCGTTGCTGAGAGGTATCCGTTGCCGCCTGGTGACGCAGCTCATAAGAAAGCGTATCGAGATCAATCCTCGCCAGAAGCATTTCGAGCGCCTCGGCACCCATCTTTGCGATAAATTTCTTCGGGTCGTTGTCATCGAGCAACTGATTTTCCCTCGGGAGTTTGTCAACGATATCGAGATACTCTTCTTCGGTCAGGAAGTCAAGCTTGTTGATCCCGTCCTCCTCTTTGATACCCGGTTGGATGACCACATAACGTTCGTAGTAGATAATTTGGTCAAGCTTCTTTGTAGGAAGCCCCAGCAGGTAACCGATCTTATTGGGCAAAGAGCGGAAGTACCAGATATGCGCAACGGGCACTACCAGCTCGATGTGGCCCATGCGCTCACGACGTACCTTCTTTTCAGTAACTTCCACGCCACAACGGTCGCAAATGATTCCCTTGTAACGTATGCGTTTATATTTCCCACAATGACATTCCCAATCCTTCACCGGGCCAAAAATCCGCTCACAGAACAATCCACCCATCTCCGGCTTGTAGGTCCTGTAGTTGATGGTTTCCGGCTGGGTGACCTCACCATGCGAGCTCTCCAGAATCGACTCCGGAGACGCCAGGCTGATGGTGATCCTGGAAAAGTCGTTGTTGATTTTCTTGTTCTTTCTGAAAGACATAGCGTTAGTTTTCAGTTAACTTGTCTGTTCACATTTTATATAACGGTCCATGGTTGACTGTGAACGGGTCATCGTGAACCTGCCTCATCGGCAGACCTGAACCATTATTCCATGGTGATCTCCAGTGCGAGGCCCCTCAGTTCGTGCACCAACACGTTGAACGACTCGGGAATATTCGGCTTACGCATATTCTCGCCTTTGACGATCGCTTCGTAAGCCTTCGCACGCCCGATGACGTCGTCGGATTTCACCGTGAGGATTTCCTGCAAAATGTGCGATGCTCCGAATGCCTCGAGAGCCCAAACTTCCATTTCTCCAAAACGTTGACCGCCGAACTGCGCTTTTCCTCCCAACGGCTGCTGGGTAATAAGCGAGTAGGGTCCGATCGAACGCGCGTGCATCTTGTCGTCCACAAGGTGACCGAGTTTCAGCATGTAGGCGATGCCCACGGTAACCGGTTGATCGAATCGCTCACCGGTAAGTCCATCGAAGAGATAAGTTCGCCCGTAATCCGGAAGCCCGGCTTCCTTGAGTTCTTTTTGAACTTCCTCCAGTGAGGCACCGTCGAAGATTGGCGTTGCGTACTTCCTTCCGAGTTTGTGTCCCGCCCATGCAAGTACTGTCTCGTATATCTGACCAAGGTTCATCCTTGAAGGTACACCCAGCGGGTTGAGACAGATATCCACAGGCGTTCCATCTTCCAAAAATGGCATATCCTGTTCCTGAACGATCTTGGCAACAACACCCTTGTTCCCATGCCGCCCTGCCATCTTATCACCGACCTTGAGCTTGCGCTTCTTGGCCACGTACACTTTCGCCAACTGCACGATACCGGTAGGCAGCTCATCACCGACTTCCAAGGTGAACCTTTCACGCTTGAATTCGCCGGCGTAGGTATTCCTCTTAACCAGGTAGTTCTTCACCATCTGCGCTACGAGGTCGTTAGTATGATCGTCGTTGGTCCAGTTTTCGAGGCTAACGTCAGCAATAAGGTTCACCTCTTCCGGAACGTTATAGTTGCTCTCATCCCTATAGATATTCTTATCAGGGAAAAGATTGTTTTCAATCACCTTAGCGGTAAACTTCACTCCCTTGCTGATCAGCTCATCGCCGAACTTGTGCTTCACGCCATTGCTTGTCTTACCATTTAGCAGCGTAGACAGCTTCTTGATCATCTCATCGCGAAGTTCGGAAAGCTGCTTGCTGTATTTTGCCTTCAGCGCATCCAATTCCTTCTTGGACTTATTGCGAACATCCTTATCGCGCTTGGGGCGTGAGAACAGCTTTGTATCGATGACGACGCCTTTCAACGAGGGCGGCGCCTTCAACGAAGCATCCTTCACGTCGCCGGCCTTGTCGCCAAAAATGGCGCGGAGCAGTTTCTCTTCCGGCGTCGGATCGGTTTCTCCTTTCGGTGTAATCTTACCAATCAGGATATCTCCTTCTTTAACTTCGGCACCGATCCGAATAATACCGTTCTCGTCGAGGTGCTTAACCGCCTCTTCGCTCACGTTCGGGATCTCAGAGGTAAGCTCTTCCTCTCCCCGCTTCGTGTCGCGAACTTCGAGTTCGAACTCCTCAATATGGATCGAGGTGTATATGTCGTCGCGAACAACGCGTTCAGAAATAACAATCGCGTCCTCGAAGTTGTAACCTTGCCATGGCATGTAAGCCACCAGTAGGTTCCTACCCAACGCGAGTTCTCCGTTTTCCGTTGCGTAGCCCTGAACCAAAGGCTGTCCCTTCACCACCTTTTGCCCCTTCCTAACGAGGGGTGTAAGGTTGATGCATGTATCCTGGTTGGTTCTGCGGAACTTGATCAGATTATACGTCTTGAATTCATCGTCGAAGCTTACCAGACGTTGTTCATCGGATACTTCGTACCGCACAACGACCTTCTTTGCATCGACAAACTCGACCGTTCCGTTTCCTTCAGCGAGGATGAGCGCACGGGAATCCAATGCTACCTGACCCTCCAGGCCCGTTCCGACGATCGGGGCTTCCGGTCTCATGAGCGGCACAGCCTGACGCTGCATGTTTGAACCCATCAACGCACGGTTTGCATCGTCGTGTTCGAGGAATGGAATCAGGGAAGCGGCCACAGAAACGATCTGGTTCGGAGCCACATCCATGTATTTCACATCCTTCGGCTCAACCACGGGGAAGTCCCCTTCGTAGCGAGCCTTTACCTTGTCGATCATGAATTCGCCATTCGTCGAAATGGGAGCGTTTGCCTGGGCGATGTAGTTCGTATCTTCCTCCTCGGCCGTCAGGTAGACAACCGGATCTTTGGTCTTAACTTTTCCATTGTCGACTTTCCGATAAGGCGTTTCGATAAAGCCCATCTTGTTCACTTTCGCGTGAACGCAAAGCGAGGAGATCAGACCGATGTTCGGTCCTTCCGGAGTTTCGATCGTACAGAGACGACCATAGTGCGTATAGTGTACGTCCCGGACTTCGAATCCAGCGCGTTCGCGGGAAAGGCCACCTGGACCGAGAGCCGACATCCTGCGCTTGTGCGTGATTTCCGCCAGCGGGTTCGTCTGGTCCATGAACTGCGAAAGCTGGTTCGTTCCGAAGAACGAGTTGATCACTGAAGAAAGCGTCCTGGCATTGATCAGGTCGACCGGTTTGAAGTCTTCGTTGTCGCGCACGTTCATTCTCTCTTTGATCGTCCTCGCCATACGGGCGAGACCTACACCAAACTGAGAGTACAATTGTTCACCGACAGTCCTGACGCGACGATTCGACAAGTGGTCGATGTCGTCAACCACGGCTTTGGAGTTGATCAGTCCGATCAGGTACTTTACGATAAGGATGATATCCTCCTTCGTGAGCACACGCTGATCGTAGCTGAGGTCGAGACCCAATTTCTTGTTTATCCTGTATCGGCCGACCTCACCGAGATCATAACGCTTTTCACTGAAGAACAGGCTCTGGATGATATCACGAGCCGTTTGTTCGTCGGGCGCTTCCGTGTTTCTCAACTGGCGATAGATATATTCGACTGCCTCCTTTTCGGAGTTCGAGGTATCCTTTGCCAGCGTATTGAATATGATGTTAAAGTCGGAGATGTTGATATCCTCCCTGTGAAGGATCACAGATTTTACGCCTGACTCGAGAATGACATCAACGTCTTCAGGCTGAATCACGTGATCGCGCTCGAGCAGTACTTCGTTTCGATCGATCGATACCACTTCACCGGTATCCTCGTCGACGAAGTCTTCCGTCCAGGTCTTCAAAACCCGAGCGGCGAGCTTGCGACCTACGGTTTTCTTAAGCGTGTTCTTGCTCGCTTCGATTTCTTCAGAGAGACCGAAAAGATCAAGGATATCTTTATCGGAGCCGTAACCGATCGCGCGCAACAGCGTAGTGACCGGGAACTTCTTCTTCCGGTCGATGTAGGCGTACATCACTGCGTTGACGTCGGTGGCAAACTCGATCCAGGAGCCCTTGAAAGGGATGATCCTCGCAGAGTAGAGTTTGGTGCCGTTTGTGTGTTTGCTCATGGCAAAGAAGACACCCGGCGAACGGTGCAATTGCGACACGATAACCCGCTCGGCGCCGTTGATGACAAACGACCCTTTTTCGGTCATGTACGGAATGTTCCCCAGGAAGACTTCCTGTTCAATGGTTTCGAAGTCTTCGTTGTCCTCATCGTTGCAGGTCAGTCTGAGTTTCGCTTTCAGCGGAACCGAGAAAGTCAGTCCGCGGTCGATACACTCGTCTACGCTGTATTTTGGAGGGTCTATAGTATAATCCACGAATTCCAGCACGAAGTTTTCGCGGGAGTCGCTGATGGGGAAATTCTCGGCAAACACCTTGTAAAGACCTTCGTTTTGCCGTTTCTCCGCAGGTGTGTCGATTTGTAGAAAATCTTTGAATGACTGGAGTTGAAGATCCAGAAAATCAGGGTAGTCGAGGACTCTTTCGATGGAGGAAAAGTCGATTCGACCGTTATTATTTTTCTTTGCCAAGGTTATTTCTTTTTAGTTTTTCACATCCTGGACTTGAGGAACGCCGGTATTACCGGGTTAAAGCGCCATTGGCCATAAATGGGGATAGACCCCGTCGAATTTCAACCCCGAAGGGATAGAAACAGACCAGGGTCTAACCGAAGCTTGTCAGACGGAATTCTCCCTTTTCCAGAAGAATTACTTCAGCTCAACTTCGGCGCCAGCCTCAGTGAGTTGTTTTTTAAGGTTTTCGGCCTCGTCCTTAGGGAGACCTTACTTGATCGTCTTAGGAGCTCCGTCAACCATGTCCTTAGCTTCTTTCAGGCCAAGGCCGGTAAGTTCCTTCACCAGTTTCACGATCTGGAGTTTGTTAGCGCCAGGGGCCTTCAGTACCACATCGAAGTTGGTCTTCTCAGCCGCAGCGGCTCCACCACCAGCAGCTCCGGCAGCAGGTCCGGCTACTACGGCAGCGGCTGCGGGCTCAATGCCGTAAGTTTCCTTGAGATAAGAAGCTAACTCATTAACTTCTTTGACGGTGAGTTCAACGAGTTGATCTCCGAGAGCTTTGATATCAGCCATTTTTGTACGTTTAATTTAATACAGGTTCAACAATTATTTTACTTCGCTCGACTTTCCAGTGTCTTAACCAGGCCACCAATGGTGTTCTTGCCGCTTTGCAGGGCAGAGATAACATTCTTGGCTGGTGATTGCAGCGCCGACAGGATGTCGCCGATAAGCTCGTTCTTGGATTTGAGCGTGCTCAGCGCAACCAGGTTTTCGTCGCCGATGTAAAAGTCAGCGCTGATCGAAGCAGCTTTCAGGACGGGTTTGCCTTCCACTTTCTTCCGGAACTCAACCAGAATCTTTGCGGGCGCGTTGCCGATCTCGGGCGAGAACATGATACCCGAAAAGCCGTTCAGCGTTGCAAACAAAGGTGAGTAGTCGGTTCCAGACTGCCGCTCAAGGGCTTTGCGGATCAGGGTGTTCTTATACACCCTGTACTCCACGCCATTCTTGTAGCAGAGTCTTCGGAGGTCATTCACTTGCGCAACCGTAAAGCCGGAAGCGTCCGTAATGTAGAAGTGGGCATTGGCGGCAAACTTCTCTGCAAGCTCCTCTATGATCTGTGCTTTTTCTTCTCTGGTCATTTTCTTTTGTCTTAGATACCAGCAATAGAGTTCGTGTCAATTGCAACACCCGGACTCATCGTGGTCGAAAGGGTAATACTCTTGAAGTACGTGCCTTTCGCTGATGCGGGCTTGAGTTTGGCCACGGTGTGAATCATCTCGACAGCATTTTCCCGGATCTTGTCCGGAGGGAAGGAAGCTTTCCCAATACCAACGTGTATGATTCCTTGTTTATCAATTTTGAAGTCGATCTTGCCGGCCTTTACTTCTTTAACGGCCTTACCAACTTCGAGCGTAACAGTTCCTGATTTAGGGTTAGGCATCAGACCGCGAGGTCCGAGCACCTTGCCAAGTTTTCCAACCTTCGCCATAACCGTCGGCGTACAGATGATGACGTCGATGTCGGTCCATCCTTGCTCGATCTTTTCAATATAATCATCGAGACCGACATGATCAGCGCCTGCATCCTTGGCTTCTTGTTGCTTATCCGGCGTCGTCAGCACGAGGACCCG
>CAZIAG010000081.1:9075-11311 GCA_964537375.1 uncultured Roseivirgaceae bacterium | reverse complement strand
TCCGTTGCGATAGAAACACGCGTCGCGGGTGTCCTTTTCGTGCTTGAAACAGAGCGTGCCCGGCCATCGGTCTATGGTGAGGATACGCGTAACCGATTCCACATCCGCGACCTTTTCGGCAATATTGGCCGCCATGCTTCCCGGAATGTCATTCAAGGTCCGAACCTCCCCTTCCCCCGGCCCGTAGTTCATCAACACACGGTATAATCGCGGTGAATGTTCGTGAAACCGGTCAAAGGTCCACTCATGGTATACCCACAGCATGATTAGCATCATTCCACTGAATCCAATAGCCAATCCAACAGTATTGACCAATGCATGGAATCTATTTTTCAGAATTGAACGGAAGGCGGTGGATAGATAATTTCTCAGCATACTTCACAATTGTCGCTGTCCCTTAACCAAGAACGGTGCCATTGCAGCGGAGGGCCGTCAGCGGCGAGAAAGCAGCCTTTTTTTTGGATTCTGCGTCCGAATACTGACAATCGCGTCCGATTTCGTACTCCCGGCGCGTCAATCAAGCTGCCGTTTGGGTATGCTATTTTATCAAGCAAAGTCCGCGAAAATGATACAACATGGCCCGGACAACATCCCTTGACGACAAGCTGCATTGGTACAAAGACGCTGTTATTTACGAACTACATATCAAGGCATTCCGTGACGGAAATGCCGACGGCATCGGCGACTTGCAGGGATTGCTGGAAAAACTTGATTACCTGCAGGACTTGGGCGTCACGGCCATCTGGTTGCTGCCATTTTATCCTTCGCCATTGCGTGATGACGGCTACGACATCGCCGACTATTACAACATCAATCCCGCATACGGCACCATCGAAGACTTTCAAACACTATTGACGGAAGCCCATCGCAGGAACCTTAAGATTATCACAGAACTGGTTATCAATCACACTTCCGAACAGCACCCGTGGTTTCAGCGCGCGAGACTGGCTCCCCGGGGCTCAGATGAACGGAACTATTACGTATGGAGCGATGATCCGACACAATACAAGGACGTACGAATAATTTTCCAGGACTTCGAAACATCCAACTGGACCTGGGACCCGGTGGCCGGCCAATATTACTGGCATCGGTTCTTTTACCATCAGCCGGATCTCAACTATGACAGTCCACTCGTCCAGCAGGAAGTGTTTCGCATTATTGATTACTGGTGTGCAATGGGGGTCGACGGATTCAGGTTGGATGCCGTTCCCTACCTTTTCGAACGAGAAGGAACCAACTGTGAAAATCTCCCCGAAACGCACGAGTTCCTCAAGAAACTCAGAAAGCACGTAGACGAATACTATCCAGGAACACTATTGCTCGCTGAGGCAAACATGTGGCCGGAAGATTCCGCTTCCTATTTCGGCGACGGAGATGAGTGTCACATGAATTACCATTTTCCGGTGATGCCCCGAATGTTCATGGCGCTGCAAATGGAAGACCGCTATCCCATTACGGACATCTTCGAACAAACCCCTGACATTCCCGACACTTGCCAGTGGGCGATATTTCTCAGAAATCACGACGAGCTCACCCTCGAGATGGTTACGGATGAGGAAAGGGATTACATGTACAAAGTATATGTCAAAGATCCCAAGGCGCGGATCAACCTCGGCATTCGGCACCGCCTGGCTCCCCTGATGGACAAGAACCGAAAGAAGATCGAACTGTTGAATTACCTTTTGTTTTCCCTCCCAGGCACTCCGGTTATCTACTACGGCGACGAAATCGGAATGGGTGACAACTTTTATCTGGGGGATCGCGATGGAGTGCGAACTCCGATGCAATGGAGTTCAGACAGAAATGCCGGCTTTTCAGAGGCGAATCCACATAAGTTGTACCTCCCTGTAATTCTTGACCCCGAATATCACTACGAATCAGTAAACGTGGAGCTTCAAAGCTGGAATACCTCATCGCTGCTGTGGTGGATGAAACGCATCATCAGCAAACGCCAGCAGTACAAGGCGTTCAGTCGCGGCGATCTCAACTTCATCGGATGCGAAAATGCCAAAATACTGGCATTCACGAGAAGTTATGAAGAGCAGACGATGTTGGTAGTCGTCAACCTTTCGCGTTATACACAACCCGCCGAGCTGGACCTATCGCAGTTCTCCGGGTATACGCCCATTGAAGTTTTCAGCAGCAACAAATTCCCAAACGTTCGAGAAGACACGAACTATTTTCTGACGTTACCCGGCCATGACTGTGAATGGTTTTTGCTCGAGAAGCAGGTTTC
>CAZIAG010000081.1:1179-9065 GCA_964537375.1 uncultured Roseivirgaceae bacterium | reverse complement strand
TCACCACCAAGAAGGGTCTGCCGCGACTGGTCCTGGAGAGCTGGGACGAAATCACTCATGCACGAACGATGGCCAGCCTGGAAAGAGAGGTCCTTAGAAACTACCTCCTTGATTTGCGTTGGTTTGGAGGAAAGGGAAAGACGATTGAAAAAACGATTGTCGTCAACCACTTGTCAATTCCCATCGACGACTCCTCCGTCGTGTTCCTCCTTATTGAGGTCATTTATCAGACCGGATTACCCGAGCTCTATCAGTTGCCCATTGCATTCGGAAAGGGATCCTTTGCCTTCAAGTTAAAAGAGCATTGTCCAAAATCGGTTCTTGCGGATGCGATCGTCGACGGTGAAGGGGGTGTCATCTACGATGCATTCTATGGACAGCCCCTGCAAGCGTTCCTCGCACAGGCGATGGGAGAGCAACAACGCCTTACCGGGCGTGGTATGCAACTGATCTTCACCGGGAACGGACGGATCAGGGAACACTTCCAGGAAGAAAAATCGAAACCAAAGGTCCTTTCGGGTGAACAAAGCAATACGTCGATCACCTATGGAAACAGGTTCTTTTTAAAAATGTTTCGCAAGCTCGATCGCGGGATAAACCCCGACTTAGAGATCACCCGCTTCCTTACCGAAGAAGCAGGCTTCAGACACACCCCTCCGTTCCTCGGATCCATTGAACTGAAGGACGCGCGCGGCACAATGATACTAGGTATGATGCAGGAACTCGTTGAAAATACCGGTGATGCTTGGACCTACATGCTCGATCGACTGGACGACTACAACGATCGGATCCTTATGCTAAATCTAAGCAACATCGATCTACCCAACCTTCAGGGGAGTTTAATCGATCCGCTGGAATACGATCAAATACCCGAACTGGTTCAAGAGTGGATTGAGGCCTCGATCGCAGAGTACGCTCGATTGCTCGGTGTAAGAACAGGTGAGATGCACATCGCCCTATCGTCAGGTAGCCGGCCGGAATTCAAACCCGAACCTTATTCACTCCATTATCAGCGTTCGCTTTATGCCGGTTTGCAATCGCTGGTACGAAGCACTTTCCTGAGTCAGCATAAAAACCTTTACAAACTTTCATCCGAGGTCCGGCGTGAGGCGGAGCAAGTGCTCGCAATGAAGGAAGATATCCTCGACGTTCTCAAAGAGATATACAAACACAAGATCGACGTTACGAAGATTCGCATTCACGGCGACTTTCACCTGGGGCAGGTTCTTTTCAACGGCAAGGATTTTATGATCACCGATTTTGAGGGTGAACCGGCTCGCAGCTACAGTGAAAGACGACTCAAACGTTCGCCCATGCGAGACGTGGCCGGTATGATCCGGTCGTTTCATTACGCCGCATACGGAAGCCTCTTCCTCGATAACCAAATCCGAAAGGAGGATTTTTCCAAACTAATCCCGTTCTCGGAACTCTGGTATCACTACATGAGTCAATTTTACATCAACGCCTACCTCGACACAGTCGAAGGCCGTGACTTTGCACCGGGAAATCGCGCCGATCTCGAAACATTGTTAACCACGTTCCTTTTGGAGAAGGCCATTTATGAACTCAACTATGAACTGAACAACCGCCCGGACTGGGTGATCATCCCATTACGCGGCATAAAAATGCTAATGAAAAAAGATGTTGCGGTAACAACCGGCAAAAAGATTATTACAACTGTCTAGTAAAAATTCTAAAACGTGTAGACTATGTCCGTTAACATTATCGCAAAAGTGTCAAAGCGTATTGACGCACCAGCAAGGAACGTGTGGGATGCATTGACAAACCCAGAAAAGATCAGACAATATTTCTTTAATACCCATGTTGTCTCCGATTGGCGTGAGGGATCCGACATAACGTTCGAAGGTGAATGGGAAGGCAAACACTACAAGGGCAAGGGAACGATCCAAATGATACTTCCGGAAAAGGTACTGCAATTCAGCTATTTTAGTCCGTTGTCCGGACAGGAGGACACGCCCGAGAATTACCAAAATATCACGTACGAACTTGATGAAGACGACGGTTACACCATTCTCACCGTCAGGAACTCAAACTTACCTTCGGAAGACCGACAGAAGCAGGCCGAAAAAAGCTGGGAAACGGTTCTTGAAAACCTCAAATCCGTAGTAGAATCAACGGCGACAAAAGAAAGGCTTGGAAAATCGTGAAACGGGGTTCGACAAAGAATAGAGGTGGGACTGGATCCCACCCTCTCGATAGCAAATAGCGTTGCGGTCAATTTCAGGAAGTATAAACGCCCATAGTATTGACCGCGCGAACCACGGGGATGTTATTATCATACAGCAGGTCCCTCAACGTGTTGTTCCAGTCAAACGCTGAAAACCTAAAGGTCACCGTCGACAAATCGTTGTCGTTTTCAACGGGCCCGTTGTCGAGGGAATAGGTAGACAATGTACTGTAAATGTTGTGTCGATTGTAAAGCAAAAAGGCCTCCCACAACTTCACTTCTACTATCATCCCTGTCGCTTCCTTGAAGCGAGAAGGCTTGTCGCTTACCGTTTGCATATGCGTTAATATTGCCCAAAGGTAGAAAGCGAACTCCTCCTCGAACAACCTGCCGACGGGCAGTAATCATTTCTTTCGCGGAACAGCGCAGACAAGTGGTCGATTTGTACGACTGACATACTCGCTTGGTCATTGACCGGTCGACTACACCCCTGTTTATAACTCACCGAGGCGCATCGTATACTTGACCTCCTTCACGTCCTTGCCGAACGCGGTAGAACTTTTGCTCTCGTCGGCACAAAACCCAAATCGGGTATAGAGGTTGGCGGCGGTATCCAACTCGTCGGTGGTCCATAGGTAAGATGATCTGAAGTTCTTCTCACGGGCAAAATCGATAAACTTTTGCATAAGCACCTTCCCCAACCCTATGCCGCGATACTCCGGAAGAATCAGGAAAAACCGAAGCTGCGCTTCATCCCCACGCGGCATCAACGCGAGAGTTCCGACGATGTGCTTGTTGTGTTCACATATCCAGATACATCGACGCGCGGGCTCGGGTGAGAAATAGAACTCGCTCAGCCCGGCCGAAACGTAGGATTCAAATGAAACCCCGTACCCGTATTCGCGATTGTACAATGTCCCATGCATCCATGTGATATACCCAATATCGCCGGGCTTGAGCTCGGTACGAATTTGAATGTCGTTAAGTGTTATCATAAAGTGCTGGAACCATAAAATACCTTTTCTTGGAGTATTCCGCAACCTCACAGCGATTGAGTAACTTTAGTGCCATAGTAGTCCTGACATAAGCAAATAGACACCATCCCTAACCACCTGACCGTAATGTATCAGCCAATGCCTGGTTGGAATGAATTTGAAATCCGAATACCCGTTGAGGCGTCCATGGGGACGATTTACAACGCCTGGACAACATCCCGGGGGTTGGAACGATGGTTTCTGCGTAAGGCAACATTCAAATCCAAACAGGGCGCCTTGCGGTTGCCCGATGAGCCGTTTGAAAAGGGTGATCGATACCATTGGCTCTGGTTTGGCTACGGCGACGATGTGTTTGAAGCAAATCGTGTCCTGAATGCCAATGGCGTGGACTTCATGCGTTTTGAATTTACCGGCAAGTGTATCGTAACCGTACGCATGGAGAGTACAGGAAACATGACCCTGGTGTCACTTAAACAGGATCGCATTCCCGACGACCCGAATCCTTCCACCAACCTATTCGTGAATTGCCAATTGGGATGGACTTTTTACCTAACGAACCTGAAGTCGGTCCTGGAAGGCGGACGGGATCTCCGCAATAAGGATACCGGCCTGATGCCCGTCATCAACTCGTAACGTTATTGGCCGAACCTGACATCGAACGTTTGCGCCGGATCAACTTCTCCAACTCAACCACCCAAAAAATGATGGATGACACAGCTACGACAATCAACAGTTCGGTCGCGGACAATGGCTGTGTCTTAAAGACATCATTGAAGAAAGGAACATAAACAATCATCAACTGCAACGAAACAGTTATTACGAGCGCGATGAGCATCGGAACGTTTGAAAGTATGCCAATGGTGAACAGTGATTTTTCGTTCGACCGAATTGCCATCACATGCCATAGCTGACTGAAGCATAAAACGGTAAACGCCATGGTCTGCCAGTGTTCGATGTCACGATGCAGGGCCCAGGCCTGCACACCGATGGTCAACAGGCCGATCAACATGCCAATGATCAGGATATGCCAACCCAGGCCGTGGCTGAAAATGTTTTCCTTTGGTTTGCGTGGAGGTCTGTTCATGATGTCTGGCTCCGATCGTTCAGAGGCAAGAGCGAGACCCGGGAGGCCATCAGAGATCAGGTTTACCCACAGTATATGGATTGCCAATAAGGGAATAGGCAACCCGAGTAGCGGGGCGACCATAATCGCCCAGATTTCCCCGGAATTTCCGGTCATGATATACTTGATAAACTTGAGAATGTTGTCGAAAATCCGCCGCCCATGTTTGACGGCAAGAACAATGGTTGCAAAGTTGTCGTCCAGAAGGATCATGTGTGCCGCTTCCTTTGAAACTTCGGTGCCATTGATGCCCATAGCCACCCCGATATCAGCATTCTTTAATGCGGGAGCGTCGTTCACGCCGTCGCCGGTCATGGCCACAAAATGACCCTTCTCCTGAAGTGCATTGATGATTCGCAACTTTTGCTCCGGGTTCACACGTGCGTACACCCGAATATTCCCGACCTTGGATTCGAACTCCCTGGCGTCCATCCTTTCGAGTTCAGGACCGCCAACGACCATATCCTGCTCATCCGTCACGATACCCAACTGCCTCGCTACGGCTTGTGCGGTGAGTTTATGATCGCCAGTGATCATTACCGGAATAATACCGGCATACCTGCATTCTGAAACCGAATCTTTTGCTTCACTTCTCGGCGGATCGATCATTCCGACCACTCCGACGAAGATAAGTTCGTCTTCCAAAACCGCTGAAGAAACCGGGTTGGGTAAATCCTTCAAGACCTTCACCGCATACCCTAAGGTCCTGTATCCTTTCTCCGCCATCTCATCCACTTTTCGCTCAATGGATTCGATTTCATTATGTTGCCCCGGCTTTAGTCTGGACTGCAGCAAATCCACGGCGCCTTTAACAATAGCAATTGCCCCTGATCCTGCACGGTGCACCGTCGTCATCATTTTCCGTTTTGAATCAAAGGGTAATTCGGCAATTCGCGGATATGTTTCCTGTAGTTTCCGCCGGTCGAAACCTTTTTCGCTGGCATAACGGGCCAATGCGACCTCCGTTGAATCGCCGATCCAATTTCCTTCCTTGTCCTGCGTAACGTCATTATTGAGCGCCATGGCCTTCAGCAAAGCGTCTTTCTCATCGAGTTCAGGGACTGGGGAATGCTGGTAGACCTCTTCCACGCTCATCCGGTTTAGCGTGAGCGTCCCTGTCTTATCAGAGCAGATGTAGGTGACTGCTCCCAAGGTCTCCACTGCGGGGAGTTTTCGAATTAAGGCGTTATTCTTTGCCAGGCGTTTCGCACCGAGTGCGAGAGCGACGGTAACCAACGCCGGCAGCGCCTCCGGAATCGCCGCCACGGCAAGTGAAATTGCCGTCAACAACATGGTCGACCACGCTTCGCCCTGCTGCCATCCGATAAAGAAGAAAGCGGCACAAAGAATGAGAACAAGGATAGTGAGTTGCTTACCAAAAACAGCGAGCTTGCGCTGAAGGGGAGTCTTGGCGCTCTCTTTGTCAATCATTTGGGCGATCTTGCCCAACTCTGTGTTCATTCCCGTAGCAACGACATAACCCCTTCCCCGACCATGCGTCACGTAGGTACCCTTGTAGGCCATGTCACTCCGATCACCAAGCGGGTAATCACCCTCGTTGAGCGCGTCGGGCCACTTGTCGACGTCCACGGACTCTCCGGTCAGCGATGATTCATCAAGTTTCAGGCTATGTGATTCGATTATTCTGAGGTCGGCGGGTACCACGTTACCAGCGTCCAGCACGACAACGTCGCCAGGCACGAGCGAAGTCGAAGGGATCTCGATATCCTGACCGCCCCTGATCACGCGGGCCGACGTCGCTGCCATCTGTTGTAACGCCTCAATCGCCTTTTCGGCACGCCACTCCTGGATAATTCCGACCACCGCGTTTAATATCACGATCGCCAGGATCACGATCGTATCGGTAGTATCACCGATAATACCCGAAATGACGGCGGCTGCGATCAGGATGACGATCATGAAATCCGTCAGCTGATCCCATATCATTTGCCAGACACTCCTTTTTTTGGTCGACTGGATTTCGTTTGGACCGTGCTCCCGTAGGCGATGGTTGGCGGTGTCGTCGTCGAGGCCAGATGCACTGGTACTTAGTATGCCTGCAACTTCTTCGACCGTCTTCAGGTGAAAATCCATAGGACTTTGCAAGGTCATATACTAAAAAGATACCGTACTATGGCGCGGTCACCACAGCCCACGGCGGAACCAGATTCTGAAGCCGTCTCTATTTCTCCGGAGGTTGGGAACCTGACAGTTTCGAGACCACCAGATCAGAAATGTCGTCAGCCTCGCCAGCAAACAACAACAAATCAGCTCCCCGCGTACCGCTGTTCAAGATAATTTCATATCCGTGTTCTTGTGCGACTTCCCGGATCGCAGAATTTACTCTTAGGTAAACCGGCGCAAGCGCAAGCTTCTGCATGTTTTCAAATGTACGCTGCGCGTCGCTCTCAAAATTCTGCAATTCCATGCTCATCGACTCAAGCTCTCGTTCCAAACGGGAGCGGGTGGTATCAGGCAGGCTCGCGGCCTGTTGAACGTATTGCTCATACTTTTGCTGAAACGCCTGGCGCTTGGCAACATATTGCTTCTCAAGCTCGCTTTGTTGCGCAACCAGATCGTCCTGGATCTCTTTGAATTCAGGCAATTTCGATATGATATACGCCACGTTCGCGTGCCCGATGCGAGTCGGCTGTTGTGCCTGCGCAGCGACTGCCGAAGTGGTCAGCAAAAAGACAAATAAAAGTTTTTTCATAAACGCCAGAGAAGCAAGCATTGAGCCAGGCTGATTTCCGCTAGCCAATATCCGGAAACTTTTTGAATTAACCTCCAGGCCAGGAAGGCACAAAGTGATTGGGCTTGACTTTGATGGGGAAGCGATTGTGGACCTTTTCGACACCGGTATCCGTCGACTGAACGGTGAACCGGGAAGCAATTCACAAACTCACTGACACATAGACGATAACACAGCTGTTCAAATCGTAAGGATTATTGGTATAAAAGTTTCTCCTTCTATCCAAGTCGAACTAAAACGTTTCAGGATATGAAAAAGGTGATGATGACAATGGGCGGGGTGATCCTGTTGGCCATAGCGGCCGAAGCTCAAGACACAACGCAATGGCAACGCGACCAGTACCGGAGGGACCGAATGCAGCAGGATACCACGGGTAATTTTCAATATCGACAGGATACCACCTCTATCGATTACTACGAGGAGCAGCAATTGGATCAGGATACAGCCATTCAGGACAGGGAGTACCAATACCGGCAGCCGGAGGAAATTGATGATGATGTCAATCTTGACAGCACCTATCAGCAGCTCAATGAAGAGCTCGAACAGGATGTGCCGACCAGCAATGAAGACGCGATGCAGCAAGACACAACAAATGAGGAGCAAATGATGGGCGTGGAGGCGCCTGAGCGGGATGCGTCACAACAACAGGCCGGTCGGACGGAGGAAATCAAAGTCATTGAAGGGAAGGAAGGGCCAAATCACGAGGTTGTTTACGAATACGAAGGGAAACTTTTCTATGTAGACCGTCAAACACATCAAATGGTCGAGGTCAAGAAGTCGGATCTAAAGGATTCGAAACACGAAATTGAAATCAAGGAAGGCACGGCC
>CAZIAG010000081.1:0-1169 GCA_964537375.1 uncultured Roseivirgaceae bacterium | reverse complement strand
GCCTCTGGTGAGGAGCGCGGCAAACGGCGTTCCCGGGGATAATATTCAATAAACGCAGATTCACGAAGATCATGGCTGGAAAAAATCGGCTATGATCTTTTTATTCTTCGATGTTTGGAACGTGATCCGACCTTCCCCGCCGGGTTAAGCCTCGCTTCCGCCAATACCACATCAAAAGGAATCCGAAGAGAGCACCCCCCACATGCCCGAAATGCGCTATGCCTCCACCGAAGATTGAGAATCCCGTTACGCCAGAGAATAAATCAATGCCGATAAGGATCGGAACAAAATACCGCGCCGCAATAGGAAATGGGAAGAAGATTAACATAAGCTTCGCATCGGGAAACAGAATTCCGAATGCCACAAGAATGCCATAGATAGCCCCGGACGCACCGACGACCGGGGTCGTAAAAAGCATATGCAACGTCTCAAGTTGGTCCATGGTAAAACCTGAAAAGACGGCGGGATGGTACTGTCCCGTTTCAGCCAATCGACGAATTTGCGTCGGTTCTATCCCAGCGGCAACCATTTCCTGCCAGATATAGTTGAACTGAGCGTAGTTTATCAATGTATAAATGATGCCGGCGCCCAGGCCGCAGATAAAGTAGAAAAGTAAGAAACGTTCTTTTCGCCACAGGTATTCCAACGGCGTCCCGAAAGCCCAAAGCGCATACATATTGAACAAAATATGTGCAAACCCTCCGTGCATGAACATGTTGGTGATGAACTGCCAGTATCGGAAATTCTCGTGCTGCGGGAAATAAAGCGCCAGTGTTGTCAACATCCTGTTTGATATGCCGGGGTCGAGATTCGACACGACGAAAATCAATATGTTGACAACGATTATTAACGGGATGGCTGTCTTGAAAGGCATGGAATAAATCAATCCAAAAACAAGGCCCGCGCCAATGACAAACGTCAGCCCACGATCTGAAAAATCACTGGACCATTCAATTTACGAAATGGATTCGTGTGTACTGACATAGGGTTGTCACCATCCGGGCTTTTCTTCGAAAAAAAATAAAAACTATGAAAACAGACACCAAAGAACTCGAACTGGTCCGGGAAACGGCCTTTGTTTCAGCAGAGAGGCTCTTGCACCATTGGCAGGGACACCGGCAACTGACCCGCCGGGTCATCGAAGCGTTTCCGGAGGATCAGTTATTCAC
>CAZIAG010000080.1:0-11376 GCA_964537375.1 uncultured Roseivirgaceae bacterium | reverse complement strand
GGGCGCTTATGATCCTACCCTCGAGCTCAGCAATTTTCAATTTCCCACCCTCGACCTGTTGAACGAATACGATGGTGCCAAAGCCGGTGTCAGCCAGGAAGAACTCAATCAAAATAAAGACAAGATCGTCGCTACGCTGGTCAACTTCAAGATTGGTATTCAAAGTATCAAGGCAACGATCGGTCCTACCGTGACCCTTTATGAAATTGTTCCAGACGCGGGTATCAAGATATCACGGATCAAGAACCTTGAGGACGACATCGCGTTGAGTCTGTCTGCATTGGGCATCCGTATCATCGCGCCAATTCCCGGAAAGGGAACTATCGGAATCGAAGTGCCGAACAAGAACCGCGAAATGGTGTCGATCAGGTCGATGCTGGCCAGCCAGGCGTTCGCCAAGTCCGATAAGGAGTTGCCCATCGCTTTGGGAAAGACGATCTCCAACGAAAGTTATATCATTGACCTGGCCAAGATGCCTCACCTGCTGGTCGCCGGAGCGACAGGCCAGGGTAAGTCGGTGGGACTTAACGTTATTCTGACATCGCTCATTTACAAGCGTCATCCTTCGCAGCTGAAGTTTGTTCTCGTGGACCCGAAAAAGGTGGAGATGTCGCTTTACAGCAAACTTGAACGCCATTACCTGGCCAAACTTCCGAACGCGGAAGAAGCGATCATTACCGACACGAGGAAAGTGGTTCATACCCTCAACTCGCTCTGCATCGAGATGGAGAATCGCTACGAGATTCTCAAGGACGCAGGGGCAAGAAACCTGAAAGAGTACAACGCGAAATTTGTTGCCCGAAAATTGAATCCGAAAGAAGGGCACCGCTTCCTTCCGTACATCGTTCTCGTGATCGACGAGCTGGCTGACCTGATGATGACCGCAGGCAAGGAGGTAGAGACTCCTATTGCCCGCCTGGCCCAGCTTGCGCGAGCGATTGGTATTCACCTTGTCGTGGCTACCCAGCGTCCATCGGTCAACGTCATTACCGGTGTAATCAAAGCGAACTTCCCTGCCCGACTTTCGTTTCGGGTTACATCGAAAGTGGATTCGCGGACCATACTCGACACAGGCGGCGCCGACCAGCTTGTCGGCCAGGGCGACATGCTTTTGTCGTCAGGTTCAGACATCCTTCGCCTGCAATGTCCCTTTGTCGATACGGCGGAAATTGAAAAGGTCTGTGAATTTATCGGAGCGCAAAGGGGTTACGAGTCAGCCTATCTCTTGCCCGAGTATGAAGGAGATGATGAAGGTGGTGCGGCCAGTGTCGACTTGTCTGAACGCGACGCATTATTCGAGGAGGCTGCCCGGGTTATCGTCCAGCACCAACAGGGTAGTACTTCGCTCATTCAACGCAAGCTGAAACTTGGGTACAACCGCGCCGGACGCCTGATCGACCAGCTGGAAGCCGCCGGTATTGTCGGGCCTTTTGAGGGGAGTAAAGCCCGGGAAGTGCTCATTCGCGACGAGATGAGTTTGGAACAATTATTGAATGATTTGAAAGAAAAACACAGCCAATCTTAAATTTGCACTTCTAACCTGTAAACAATGAAAAAAACACTTTTAGCAGTCCTGCTTTTAGCATTCGTCAAACTGACGTTTGCCCAGTACGATCCCAAAGCCCTGGAAACGCTGGATGCCATGAGTGAAAAGTATAAAAGCATTCCGGCCTTCGAAGTCAACCTCTCCTACAAGCTCACCAACGAAGTAGAAAACGTTAGCGAGGAGTATAAAGGCAAGATCACTGTTAAAGGAGATAAGTATAAACTCGTGCTGCCGGAACAGGAAGTAATTAACAATGGCACAACAATCTGGACGTACCTTCCCGATGCAAAAGAAGTAAATATTGACAACTACGATCCTGCCTCGGACGATATCAATCCCAGCAAGATATTCGAAATGTACAAGAAGGGCTTCAAATACCTCTACCTGCAGGACAAGACCGAAAACGGCGTTCTCTGTGAGGAAATAGACCTTGTTCCGGAAAAGAAGGATGCACAATACTTCAAGATCAAAATGTACATCAGCAAGAAGGATAAAACCCTGCAGAGCTTTACCATGTACGACAAGAGCGGAAACCAGTTCAAGTACACGCTGTCGAAGTTCAATCCTTCAGCCAACATTCCCGATAGCTTCTTTACCTTCGATCCTGCAAAATACCCGGGTGTCGACCTCATCGACCTGAGATAATTGGTGATCGGAGACCGTGGGTGCGGAAATGATCCGCTCATGAAGTCCAAAACGTTTGCTAATTTCGCCGAATGAATTCGGCGGAACTTTTCGAGCAGATCCGGCTCAAGGAGTCTTACCTATGCGTCGGTCTGGATACCGACATAGGGAAAATCCCAAAACACCTGCTTTCGGCAGACGATCCGGTCTTCGAGTTTAATAAGCAGATTATCGATGCCACGCACGAATTGTGTGTGGCCTACAAACCGAATATCGCGTTCTACGAAGCACTGGGCCCTGAAGGGTGGAGGTCCCTCCAGCGAACCCTCGACTATATTCCCAAAGGCATCTTTACAATTGCCGACGCAAAACGAGGCGATATCGGAAACACGTCGGCGCTTTACGCGAAGGCATTCTTTTCCCAAATGTCGTTCGATGCAGTCACCGTGGCTCCCTACATGGGAGAGGATTCGGTGAAGCCGTTTCTTGAATTTGAAGGACATTGGGTCATCCTTCTTGCCCATACCTCGAACCCGGGTAGTGCAGACTTTCAATTGATTGAGTCGCGGTCTAGTGGCCGTACCCTCTATGAGGAGGTGATTATCAAATCGCAACCGTGGGGTAGCGTCGATCAACTGATGTACGTGGTCGGCGCGACGCAGGCGGATAAGATAAAGGGCATACGTAACCTGGCGCCCGAACATTTTTTCCTTGTTCCCGGAATTGGTGCCCAGGGCGGTGACCTGCGACAAGTTTCTGAATACGGAATGAACAGTCGATGCGGCCTCCTGGTGAACGCGGCCCGATCCATCATTTTTGCTTCCAACGGTGAGGACTTCGCCCGGGCTGCGGCGCGGGAAGCTTCCAAAGTCCGTGACGAAATGAGAAGATACCTACAGGAATTTTGTCAGTAAAACCGGATTGATTCCCGCGTCCCTGCCTCGCTAACTTCGAGCGAAGAAACCTCGAAGGCGTCATGACGGAGGCATTTCTCCACTATGTCTGGCAGTACCAGTATTTCAATAAGGCCGATCTTGCCACTACGCTCGGTGAACCGGTTTCCGTTTTTGCACCCGGGCTGCGTAATTCAAACGCAGGCCCGGATTTTTTTAATGCCCGCGTCAGGATCAACAACATGGACTGGGTTGGAAATGTCGAAATACATATCCATTCCTCCGGTTGGGCTGACCACCGCCACGACGACGATGCCGCCTATGACAACGTCATTTTGCATGCCGTTTGGGACGAGGATAAAAAGATTTACCGCAAGGATGGCACGTTGTTGCCGACGATCGAATTAAAGCACCGCGTAGATGATGCACTGCTTCTTCGTTATAATCGACTGCTGAACACACCGGGTCAGGTGCCCTGTGCGGCAATGTTGAAACGAGTCAGCGAGGTAACAAAAATCTCGGCTGTGAACAAGGCGCTTTTACAGCGCATGGAAATGCGCGCACGAAAAGTGGCGGAAGCCCATCAACGAAATGGCAACGACTGGGAGGAAACAACTTACCAGTTGATCGCCAGGAATTTTGGATTCAAAGTTAACGCGGAACCGTTTGAGCAGCTCGCGCTCGCATTACCCTACAAACTGATCCTGAAGCATGCAGACCGTCCCTTGCAGGTAGAAGCCATGCTGTTCGGGCAGGCCGGCTTCCTGGAGGAAAAGGGATCCGACGAATATTTTTTGAACCTGAAGAGGGAATACACGGTGCTATCCGCAAAGTACGGACTCGCGCCGGGGAGATTGACCAGAGCCCAATGGCGCTTCCTTCGGTTGCGACCTGCAAATTTTCCCACCTTGCGGATTGCACAGCTTGCCGCGCTGCTTTGTGCGCAGAAGAATATTTTTTCGCGCATCATTGAGGCATGGTCGTATCGGAACCTACGCGAGCTGTTTTCGTTTCGGCAATCGGAATATTGGCGGCGCCATTATCGGTTTGGCGCAGCGGCCGCGGGGGAAACCGTTCCCGGCCTGGGTACTTCCAGTGTCGACAACGTCGTGATCAACAGCATTGTCCCTTTGCTGGTCGCCTATGGCCGGCTTCGCGATGAGCAATTGTTTATCGACCGCGCCATCGAGATTCTTGAAAATGTGCCGCCGGAGAACAACTCGATTGCCAAGAACTGGTCGGATCTGGGAGTCGCCGCACACAATGCCGCAGATTCTCAGGGCTTGATCGAACTCTATAACAACTTTTGTTTGAAGCGGAGGTGCCTTGATTGTAATATTGGATTTACAATCATTCAGCCACGCCCGGGATGAACGCGTTAATCTTACTGGCCCACCTGCTGCTTCTCGGAGGCCTGTCTTTCGCGTTGGCCCGGAAAGAGACATCGTTGCGAAATGTGTTCATCCCCGCGCTGGTAATAAAGGTGTTGGCCGGGATTTTTCTCGGCCTTGTATATCAGCACTACTATTCCGGTGGCGATACGTTCGTCTATTTCAATGATGCTGGTCGGTTTGCGCATTTGGCAAGACAAGACTTCGCTGAGTACTTGCGGATTGTCGTGTCCGGAAAAGGGCTGCCGGGTGAAACAACATTTGGAATGGATGAACCCCGTGCCTTATTTCTTGTGAAAATTACTAGTGTGTTTCACCTGATCACGGGCGGCGGTTATTGGGTTACGGCAATTTACTTTTCGGTGTTGTCTTTTCTCGGCTCCTGGTATCTTGTCAAGAAGATTGTGTTGTATTTTCCGGAAGTTGCTCCGTCGGCGATAATCGCATTCCTCTTTTTTCCGTCCGTTGTATTCTGGACATCCGGAGTAATCAAGGAGAGCATAGCGATGGGAGCGTTATATTTTTTAGCCGGGTTTTTCCTGGAGACGTGGGTTACGCGGTCGATTAGGATTTGGCCATTGGTTCTTGCGCTTATTTCCCTCTGGGTAACCTGGAAACTGAAGTATTATTTTACAGCCGTCTTCGCGCCAGTAGCGATAACGACGTTTGTGCACCGGTACATTACCGAGCGATGGCAGGGCCGTAATTTTGTTATGCAAGCCGGGCTTTGGCTGCTGATCCTGGTAATCCCCGTTACTGCGGTCACTTTCCTTCATCCCAATTTTTCACCGCAAAGGTTTCTGTCGGTAATTGTTGAGAACAACCGTGCATTCATGGCGCTGTCGGACCCCAATGATGTTATTCACTTTTTTGAATTGGAAACGGATCTCATGAGTGTGTTAAAAAATGCGCCGCTCGCGGTTGTTTCCGGCTTGTTTCGGCCCGGGGTGTGGGAGGTTGAGACCGCCTTTCAATGGATCATCGCCATTGAAAACCTTGCAATCGTGATGCTGACCGTTCTTTCACTGACGATGTGGAAAACTGCCGTTGAGTCAAAAAACCGAATGTTGGTTTTCGCTTTGTTGGTCTATATATTGGTACTGTGTGTGTTCATCACGCTTTCGACCCCCAACTTTGGCACTTTAACGCGATATCGCGTTGGGTACCTGCCGTTTTTTCTATTCCTTGTCACAAGTAATAAAAAGGCGTTAAGCGTCATTCAAAGAACTGCACGTCGCCTTGTTCTGTACAAAAGGTAAATCTACTTTTGTTGGTATTCGACTAACGTTATGGAAAATCCAGTGATCATTTTTGGCGCCAACTATCTTGGCCGTTCGGCGAAGGAAATTTTCGAAGGCAATGGCAACGTGGTGTATGGTTTCCTGGATGACAATAAAAAATTGCATAACACCGAACTGGACAACGTTGTCATCCTCGGCGCGACCGACGACGACGGGTTCCTGAAGCTGATCGGAAAGAAATGTGAAGCGTTCGTGGCCGTCGACGACAACCGATTGAGAAAGTCGTTGGTAAAAATGCTGAACGAGATCCGTCACGTGCAACCCGTCAACGCAGTACACGCGAAAAGTATCCTCGCGGGGTCCGCTACGATCGGTCACGGCAATTTTGTCGACGCAGGTTGTACGATCGGAGCGGGAGCGGAAATTGGCAATCACGCACTCATTCAGGCGAACGCTACGCTGGGCCCGGAAGTCAGGATTGGAAATTTTGTGCAGATCGGCGCCGGCAGTATTATCAATTCAGGTGTGGTCATTGAGGACGAGGCTTTCATCGGTTCGGGTGTAGTCATCGTAGCGGGCGTAACGATCGGGAAGGGGGCACGCATTGGCGCGGGGTCCGTGGTCGTCGGCCCTGTTAAGCCGGGGGAAACCGTTTTCGGTAATCCCGCGGAAAAAGTAAATGCGTAGATATGGCCAGGATACCTGAAGCAGACCTCATCCTGAACGAAGACGGGAGTATCTACCATCTCAGTCTTCTTCCGCGCCATGTCTCCGATACGATCATCGCAGTGGGCGACCCTAACCGGGTCTATCGCGTGAGCAAGTTCTTCGACGATGTCGAGTTCGAGATGAACAAGCGTGAATTCATAACCCACGTCGGCGTTTTCAACGGCAAGCGAATCACCGTGATGAGTACAGGGATCGGGACAGACAACGTTGAGATATTCCTGACTGAGCTCGACGCCCTCGTGAACATCGATCTCAAGACGCGGGAACCAAAAGGCCGCCGTCGACGCCTTAAGATCATTCGGATTGGAACGTCCGGTGCCCTCCAGGAGGATATACCGGTCGGAGCCCACCTGGTTTCCGACTACGGCGTAGGGTTTGACAACTTAATGGCCTTTTACGATCTGAAAATGGACGCCTTCGAACGGAGCATCAGTGCCGACCTGCAGCAGGCGATCGGCCTCCCGTTTGCGCCCTATGTCGTGAAGGGCTCCGAAACCCTGAAAAATCAGTTTTCCGATGACATGATTATCGGGAATACCGTGACAACCCCTGGGTTTTACGCTCCCCAGGGCCGTGAATTGAGGATTTCAGCACGTTACCCGCGACTTCTCGAACAATTGAACTATTACCACAATAAGGAAAGTGACTTCTGGCTGACCAATTTTGAGATGGAAACGGCCGGTTATTATGCTTTAGGTCGGATTTTGGGTCATGAAGTCCTGAGTGTCAATGCGATAATTGCGAACCGGGTCAAAAATAAGTTCGCAAAGGACCCGAATAAAGTGGTGGATAACCTGATCAGGAAGGTGCTGGAACGGGTTTAGGAGCCACAGGGGAAAAAAATCCCAAAACGGCGGTTTTAGTTACCCATTGACGGCACTATCCATACGAATTATGTGTTTTCCTGCTGTAAACGGATCGTCATTGTAAAATCCGGATAAAATCCGGTGTGCAATCTGCTCAATGACGAGCTCTTCATCCGATTTACCCTCCTTTCCACGCCAGTAAACGCGGCTCGGGTGCTTTTTCATATCCTCGACATATGAACGGGCACGCTCATACTGTTCTTGTGTGAAGGTGATCGTAAAGCAGGTTTTAACTTTTCGCGTCGTCATAGCGGGTAAGAAATTTGCAATACTTATGCCACTTGAAAACAGGCTAATATTAAGCAAATGGCGTAGATTCAAGCAAGGTGCTTGCCCGTGGGCGGTCAAAAGTGTTCGGTGTTGGAACACTCAAAAATTAACCTGATACAATGATGGGAAACGTGAAGATATTCAGGCTCTCAAACGGCATCAGGGTCGTCCACCAGCAACTGGCTACGACCAAGATTGTTCACTGTGGAATTCTTATCGATGTAGGCAGTCGTGACGAGAATACCACGAACCAGGGGATCGCACACTTCTGGGAGCATATGGCGTTCAAGGGAACCAAGCGCAGAAGGTCTTACCATATCATCAACAGTCTTGATTCGGTCGGTGGAGAACTCAATGCCTATACCGACAAGGAGAAGGTAGTTTTCTACGCGTCGGTTCGCGACCAGTATTTCGAGAAAGCCGTAGATATCCTCAGCGACATAGCCTTCCATTCGGTCTTTCCTGAGAACCAGATTGAGAAGGAAAGGAGCGTGATTCTCGAAGAGATGGCCATGTATCACGATAGCCCGGATGATTCACTCCAGGATGAGTTCGAAGGTCTCGTCTACAAAGATCATCCGATGGGTATGAACATCCTCGGAAAACCTGAAACGGTAAAGTCGTTCCGCAAGAAGGATTTTCTATCATTCTTTAATGAGAACGTCAGTACGAGTAAAATAGTCTTTTCATGCGTCGGCAATATTTCCCATGATCATGTCATGCGGCTGGCGCGAAAGCATTTCGAAGACATTGCCCCTCGCAAAGCTGTTTGTCGCCGGAAGAAATTCAGCCGCTATCGCCCGCACGAAAAGATCCTCCGCCGAACCGTTAAGCAGGCAAAATGTGCCATCGGCCGCGATGCGTATTCCCTGGAACACGAGAATCGTATCCCATTCTACCTGCTGGTCAACATGCTGGGTGGCCCTGGAATGAATTCAAGGTTGAATTTGGCTTTGCGCGAGAAGTACGGTTTTGTATACTCGATAGATGCGCACTATGTTCCTTATACTGATACCGGGCTTTTTGCCGTATTTTTCGGGACCGAACCGAGACAGCTGAACCGCTGCATCTCGCTGGTTAAGAAGGAGCTCAACCGTTTTTGTGATAAACCCCTGACCACGCGTCAGCTGGAAGCCGCCAAGGAACAGCTCAAGGGGCAGTTGGCCATGGCGGAGGAAAACAACCTCAGCCTGATGCTCATGATGGGACGAAGCGTCCTGGACGTCGGTAGGGTGCCATCTTTGGAGGAGATTTATCATCAGATTGATGAAACTGATTCGTTGAAGTTGATGGACGTTGCCCAGGACATGTTCGATGAAAGGAAACTTAGTTACCTTGTCATGGAACCGGAAAACAACCGCGTCAAGGCGATTAACGGCATCAATGGAAAGAAGATAAATGGATCTTATCAGAACGGATATTCAGCAGTACGCTGAAGGGCATACTTCGCCCGAGAGCGACCTCTTGAAGATTATTAATCGTGAAACGTATGCTAAAGTGCTCATGCCACGCATGCTTTCGGGCCACCTGCAGGGACGGTTCCTCTCCATGGTGAGCACGATGATCAAACCCAAGCGTATTCTCGAAATCGGAACTTATACAGGTTATTCTGCGATTTGCCTTGCTGAAGGCCTTCAGGACAAAGGGCTACTTATCACCATAGATAAGAACGAGGAACTCGAAGGTCGCGTCCGGCAGTGGTTTGGACAGGCCGGGTTGACGGACAAAATTGATTTCCGAATAGGTAACGCGCTGGACATTATCCCATCCCTGACGGGCAACTTCGACCTGGTCTTTATCGATGCCGACAAAGAAAATTACTCCCGATACTACGATTTAGTAATAGAACGCGTAAATTTGGATGGCATCATCCTTGCCGACAATGTTCTTTGGAGTGGTAAGGTGTTAGACGAAAAGCCGGACAAGGATACACAGGCGATCATTGACTTTAACCGGAAGGTCAATGAAGATCGCAGGGTTGAGAATGTGTTGCTGCCGATCCGGGACGGGATCATGATGATACGGAAGATCAATCGCTGATCGACTTATTTTTTAAACAATGAAGATATCATCAGCGCTACTTTTTGTCGCCGTTGTCCAGGCGACCGCGCAAACACCACAAGTTCCTCACAAAATGCAGTTCGCGGACCTGACCCTCGTCATCCGCGACGATGCACGAAAGGAGATTCAACAGGACGTTGACGCCTTGACCCGGTCGCCTAAGCACCACGCAATTAAAGTCGAGCGAGCGAAGACATATTTCCCCATCATTGAAGAAATTTTTCGGGAAGAGAATGTCCCCGATGATTTCAAGTACCTCGTCTTGCAGGAAAGTGCGTTGATCGCGGACGCGGTGTCGGTGTCCGATGCCGTCGGCTTCTGGCAATTCAAAGACTTCACCGCGATCGAAATGGGCATGCGCATCGACAAACATATCGATGAGCGTATGAACATTGTCTCATCAACACGAGCTGCCGCGCGGTACCTGAAGAAGAACAACTCCATTTTTAATAACTGGCTCTATGCACTGCAGTCTTACCAAATGGGCGCGGGCGGAGTAATGCGAAGCGTGAAGGATACGCAGAGTGGAGCCAGGCGGATGGAAATAACCAGCGATACATACTGGTACGTAAAAAAGTTTCTGGCCCATAAGATTGCGTTTGAACAGGCTGTTGGCGGCAAGGGGGAAATTCAACTGGTTGCGCTGACGAATGCATCGGGACGGTCGTTAAAAGAACTTGCCCGCGAAGCTGGTGTCGATGTAGATGAGCTGCGCAGTTACAACAAATGGATCAAGTCGGGAGACGTCCCGACCGATCGGACCTATGCGGTTGTGGTTCCTGTGGTCAGCAAACAAATGAACCTTTCTGCTGGAGCGCTTGCTGACGACGAACCTCGTCGCCCCGGCCGGGTTGTCATAGAGCGACCGGTCATGAAACGAATCAACGGCGTTCCTGCCATTCAGGCGCTGGAGGGTGAATCTGTTCAGGAACTCGCCAAACGTGCTGGCGTTGAACCTTCCGACCTCCTTAAATGGAACGATATGCGGACGGGGCTGCCTACGGACCGCCTTTCCGCCGGTGCATTCTATTTCATTTCGCGTAAACGACTCCGGGCAACGGAGGATTTTCACAAGCTAATGCCCGGGGAAGATCTTTGGACTGTAAGTCAGCGATACGGCGTAAAACTTAAAAGGCTCAAGCGGTACAACCGTCTTGACGATGGGGCGAAAGTGGAGGCCGGTATGATGCTCTACCTGGCCTCGCGACGGCCGCGGACGACGAGTGTGCAAGAAATCGAAGACGCCGTCATTGTGGATCGCGGCGAGACGTTCAATTGGTCCGCCGTTCCGGATGCCCCGCGGGCAAGCGAAACAATATCCGCACCTGCAGAAAATATTACAGCCCGCGTTGCAGACACCGCTGGGGTTACGGAGCATGAGCTGGAAAAAAACGCTGAATCGTTGACCGAAGAACAGCCGGATGCCACTGGTGTCGAAACGGCGACTCAAATTTCACAGGCCAACCAATTGGCAACGGCCCAGCAACACGCTGTCAGGGCGGGGGAGACGCTGTACTCCATTTCCCGGATGTACGGGGTCACTGTGATGCAACTGGCCGAATGGAATAACCTTGACGTTCAAAACGGGCTTCGGATAGGACAAGTGCTGAACGTTTCCGAAGAACAATCAATCGAAGGCGAATCCGTTCCACCCGCCGCCGACGGTATTGGCGAAGTAATTCATGAAGTCAAGCCGGCTGATACCCTTTACAGTATTGCCCGGCATTACGGTGTGACTATAAAAGAACTTATGGA
>CAZIAG010000079.1:0-11497 GCA_964537375.1 uncultured Roseivirgaceae bacterium | reverse complement strand
CATAACGCCCATTTCCTCAAGGGATTTGTAAGTCATTCCCAATTGTCGGAGGCTCTCAACACGAGCAACTTCATAATACATTGCATAGTTGCCGTAGTAAACGTAGCCCATTTGGTCAGTTTCGCCATACCGAACGCGAATGGTCGTTTCTGAAACGTACATGCTACTGGTTTTGTGCCGCCTTGGCCTTCCTCATTTCTATTGTAAGCGCACGTTGATATCGATTCGCGTTGTTAATATGCTCGCGATGACTGTGCGTAAAATTGTGTCGACCTGAAAAGTCCTCTTTGGCACACATGTAGAGATAATTACTGGGGGTGTAGTTGAGCACCGCGTCGATGGAATGTATCTCCGGCATGTTGATCGGGCCGGGCGGAAGACCACGATTGAGATAGGTGTTATAGGGCGAGTCGATCTCCTTATGTTCGTTGAGTACCCGCTTGAGAGAAAAATCACCTACTGCAAAAACCAAGGTCGGATCGGCCTGCAGCGGAATATCCTGGCGGAGTCGGTTTATGTACAACCCCGCGATAATGGGTGCCTCGTCTTTTTGAATGGTCTCAGCCTGAACAATGGATGCGAGAATAGAGACCTCAATGGGTGTCAGGCCGATCGAGTCTGCTTTCCGGCGACGTTCTTCAGTCCAGAAACGTTCGTACTCATCATGCATACGTTTGATCAGGTCTTCCGCGGAGGTCTGGTAGTATACCTCGTAAGTGTTGGGTATGAACATACTCATCACGTTATGTTCATTGAATCCATACGGATTGCTCGCCGTGAACTGGATGAGAGCCGCTTCGAATTCTTCGGGCGTCAACAACAGGTTCTTGGTGATTTTCTCACTGAGGTCACTGATCAGGCGGACATTGTTGAATGTGATCCGGACGGGTTCCTGCTGCCCGGACCTCAGCAAGCGAATCGCCTGGAGATTTGTCATATTCGGCTTCAGCACGAACCGACCGGGCTTAACGCTCTTGTCGTAGTCCATCAATCGCGAAAGAAAACTGAACGACAACAGGTCCTGCGCAATCGAATCTTTGTGCAACACGTATTGCACATCCTTGAACGTAGCGTTCCGCGGGATCACGATAACCTGTTGTTCCCGGCCGACGAGAATATTTGGTGTGAAACAAATCTGGTATCCGTAAAAAACAAAGGATATCAGTAATATTGACCCAACAAGAAAAATGATTAGTCTTTTTGATGGAAGCATACCAACGTCAAAATAACGCCAAAAGTACAAAAATAGTGGAAAGACGAGTCCTCGCCACCCGTCATTACAGGCAACAACTACACGCCGAATTGCGTTTGCCTTATGCCCGCTGAATTGCTCAGAATCCACCCTCGCAATCCGGAGGGTCGCAAGATCGACCGCGTCGTCGACTATCTCCGTCGTGGGGCAGTGGCAATTTACCCTACAGACTCTGTTTACGCCATGGGATGCAATCTTCATAATAAGAGGGCAGTTGAAAAATTGAGCCAGATTCTTCACACAAAACCCAGCAAACTAACGCTCTCTTTTATTTGTGCGGATATTAGCCAGGCGTCAGAATATGTGAGGCGTATCGATACACCCGTTTATAAGCTTATGAACCGCAGCTTGCCCGGTCCGTACACATTCATTTTGGAAGCGGGTAGCCGTGTGTCGAGATTTCTCGACTCAAACCGGAAAACCGTCGGAATCCGGGTGCCGGACCACCCGATCACCCAGGCCCTGGTGGCTAGGCTCGGCAATCCCTTGGTCACAGCATCGGTAAAGGATGAAGACACCATCCGGCAATACACAACTGACCCCGATGAGATCTATGAGGATTTCCGGCACGAGGTTGACATAGTGATCGATGGCGGACCAGGAGGCAATATCCCCTCCACCGTGGTGGACTGCTCGGGTGACCGTATCCTGCTGGTCAGGGAGGGTCTGGGACCGATTGATGGAATGGCCCTCGATGTATGAGTAGAGTTCTGATTGAATGCCAGTACCTCCCCCCGATCGCGTGGTTTGCGGCGGTTGCCCGATCAAGGCAGATTATTATTGAACGGCACGAGCATTACGAGAAACAGACCTATCGTAACCGGTGTTATATAAACGCGGCACACGGACGGGAAGCGATGGTGATCCCGATTACCGGGCGTCATGGAAAGCCCAGGATTAGCGAGGTACGCATTGACTATTCGCAGCGGTGGCTGAACAACCATTGGCGAACAATTCAGGCAGCGTACGGGAAGGCGCCCTTCTTTGAGTACTTCTCCCCGGAGTTACACGATGAACTTTTTCGCAAGCCGGCACTGCTTTACGACCTTAACATGAGCCTGCTGACATTGTGTCTCAAATGGCTGAGGTGGAATGTGCCAATTATAGAAACGGAAAGCTACGAAGAGACCGTCCCGGATGATGTTACCGACCTTCGTTCGGCGATAACACCGAAAAAAGGGGATGCAACCCAAACTTTTTATCGACCGGCTGTATACTACCAGGTATTTGGCAACAAGTTTGTTGAAAACTTAAGCCTTATTGACGTGGTCTTCTGTGAAGGGCCAGGCGCTTCGGAAATCGTTCTCGCCTCCTCACCAAAATGAACATTTGGACACCAGGCTACGTTTTTAATGGATAAAAACTTTACTTACGCCCATTGGCGTTGAAAGGTTTAAAAAGTTTACATTTACACTAATCAAACCATCATTTTTTTACATGGAAGCCAAATTTTCCAATCGCGTTAAAGAGGTAATCTCGCTGAGCAGGGAGGAAGCGCTGCGGCTTGGGCACGATTACATCGGCACAGAACACCTGCTGCTCGGGATGATTCGCGAGGGCGAAGGCGTGGCTGTAGGAGTATTGAAGAAACTCGGAGTACCGCTGGAAGAACTCCGTGGTGAAATCGAAAAGATCTCCAAAGGAACGGCCACGCACGAAATTAAGAACCTAGCCAACATACCGCTGACCAAAGCGTCAGAAAAAGTGTTGAAGATCACTTATCTCGAAGCGAAAATATTTAAAGCACAACTGATTGGAACAGAACACCTGCTTCTTTCCATCCTGCGCGATGCGGACAACCTTGCAACTCAGATACTGAACAAGTTCGACGTCAACTATGAGACCGTGAAAGAAATGCTCGAATACCAAAATGAAGGTCCGATGGCATCGTCGGATACCGATGATCCCGATGATGATTCTTCGAAAATATTCGGAAGTTCGGGCGGCGGTTCTGTCGGGAAAGAAAAGAAAGGGACGGAAAAATCCCGCACACCTGTCCTCGATAACTTCGGCCGCGACCTGACCAGGCTGGCCGAAGAGAACAAACTCGACCCGATCGTGGGGCGTGAAAAAGAAATCGAGCGCGTCGCGCAAATCCTCTCACGTCGAAAGAAAAATAACCCCATCCTGATCGGTGAGCCCGGCGTCGGTAAGACGGCCATTGCCGAAGGACTTGCGTTGAGGATCGTTCAGAAAAAAGTATCCCGTGTGCTTTTCGGAAAGCGGGTCGTTACCCTGGACCTCGCCTCCCTCGTGGCCGGCACAAAGTACCGCGGTCAGTTCGAAGAACGGATGAAAGCCGTGATGAACGAACTCGAGAAATCACCCGATGTAATTCTCTTTATTGACGAATTACATACGATCGTTGGCGCCGGCGGAGCCTCCGGTTCTCTCGATGCATCGAATATGTTCAAGCCGGCCCTCGCTCGTGGTGAGATCCAGTGCATTGGCGCTACCACCCTCGACGAATACCGACAATACATTGAGAAGGACGGAGCATTGGCGCGAAGATTCCAGATGGTTATGGTCGATTCGACCACGCCTGAGGAGACGGTCCAGATCCTCGAGAACATTAAGGAAAAGTACGAAGACCACCACCACGTAATCTATACCAAGGAGGCGATCGAAGCCTGCGTTAAGCTTTCAGACCGGTACATCAGCGACCGATACCTGCCCGACAAAGCGATCGACGTGATGGATGAAGCGGGCGCACGTGTTCACATCAACAATATTCACGTTCCGGAAGAAATTGTCAAGCTGGAAGAGGCTATCGAAGACGTGAAGAAGGAGAAAAACCGGGTGGTGAAGAGCCAAAAGTACGAAGAGGCTGCCCAGCTTCGCGACCGCGAAAAGAAACTCATCGAACAGCTCGAGGTAGCCAAGGCTCGCTGGGAGGAAAAAACCCGGACGGAAAAGTACACCGTTAATGAAGACAACGTCGCCGATGTGATCGCGATGATGACCGGGATCCCGACCAAACGGATCGCTCAGAAAGAAAGCAGCAAGCTCCTCAACATGGGCGACGAGCTGAGCGGAAAAGTGATCGGCCAGGAAGAAGCGATCAAAAAGCTGGTGAAGGCGATCCAGCGCACCCGCGTAGGTCTGAAAGACCCAAAGAAGCCGATCGGTTCATTCATTTTCCTCGGCCCGACCGGTGTTGGAAAGACGGAGTTAGCAAAGGTTCTTGCAACCTACCTGTTCGACAAGGACGATGCCCTGATCCGCATCGACATGAGCGAATACATGGAGAAGTTTTCCGTTTCTCGCCTAGTAGGTGCACCTCCCGGCTATGTGGGCTATGAAGAAGGTGGACAACTCACGGAAAAGGTCAGAAGGAAACCATACTCAGTAGTGTTGCTTGATGAAATTGAAAAAGCTCACCCCGATGTCTTCAACATCCTCTTGCAGGTGCTGGACGATGGTATCCTCACAGATGGTCTCGGCCGCAGGGTTGACTTCCGAAATACGATCATTATCATGACATCGAATATCGGTGTCCGTGATCTGAAGGACTTCGGCACAGGAATCGGTTTCGCCAGCGCGGCCAAACGGGAGAATGAAGAGGAGGCGATGAAATCAACGATCCAGAATGCGTTGAAGCGTGCCTTTAGCCCTGAATTCCTGAATCGTCTCGATGATGTGATCGTGTTCAACTCACTGCAGCGTGAACACATTCACAAGATCATCGACCTCACGCTCAATAAACTGTTCGATCGTATCATTCAACTTGGATACCAGGTTGACCTTACCGACAAGGCGAAGGACTTCCTTGCCGAGAAGGGGTATGATCATCAGTTCGGAGCCAGACCGTTGAACCGGGCCATTCAGAAATACCTTGAAGATCCCGTGGCTGAAGAGATCCTTAAAGGAGAAGTCGAAGAAGGTGGAACGATTCTCGCAGACTACGAAGGGACGGGCGATAGCCTTACGATCAAAGCCGTTAAGAAAACAAAAGCGTCTTCGAAGGAGAAAAAGTCTGAATAAACCGAAGGTTTCGTGACCAATATTGGGAAAAGGCCGGAAGTTATCCGGCCTTTTCTTTTGACCGTTGCCAATCTTGACAAAAAAAGCCCAGGATCTTTCCAGGGCTTTTTGTTTTCGTCGAGAGCCTGCTAAACCACCTTCTTGCGAATCAATTTCGCATACGTTCTGCTTACGGGGAAGCTTTTTCCGTTCTGCATCTTAACGACCATCCCACCGTTGAAGTGCTTCTCAATCTCCTTCAATGCGTTGATGTTGATAATTGTGCTTCGGTGTACCCGGATGAACAACTCGGGGTTCAGGATCTCCTCGAGTTTGCCGATACCCGAAGAACTGACGAACTGGTCGTTCTTCGTGGTAAGAATGGTATAATCGCCAGAAGCTTCGAGGTAGACAATCTCCTCCACGGGAAGATTGAGTAACTTCTCCGACTTCTGCACAAAGATATGAGAGTCATAGGAAGTCTTGTTGTCCGTCTTGATGCTTCTCAATAACTCACCGACGTTGTTCTGCTCGAGTTTCATCCTTCCAATCGCGCGGTCCACTGCACCCTTGAAACGCTCCTGATCAAGCGGTTTAAGCAGGTAATCCACGGCATTTTTCTCGAAAGCGCGGATCGCGTATTGATCGTAAGCAGTACAAAAGATAACAAATGGGTCGTGAGTGATTTCATCCAGCACATCGAATCCCGTCATACCTGGCATTTGTACATCCAGAAATACCAGATCGGGTTTCAATTTGTCGATGATTTCGACCGCTTCCTTTCCTTTCGTAGCCTCGCCCACCACCTGGATGTTGGGGATTTGCTGCAAATATTCGGTAAGCAAGTCGCGGGCCAATTTCTCATCATCTACTATTACACAGGTAATGTTCATCTGGATTAGCGTTTATTATTTTGGTTGGTTGATTGATTCTCTTTATCCGGCGACTTTGGTCATTTTTTCCACCGGTTCTTCGGGCTCATGTTTTCGGCTTTCTTCAATCGGGATGAAAAAGCTAACGGAATAGCCCCATTCATTGGAGCGGATGCGAAGCCCTGCACCCGGTCCGAAAATACTCTTGAGTCGTTGGTCTGTATTTCTTAGCCCTACACCGCTCCCACTGTCCATCACCTTCTTTGCCTTGGTGCCGAGGCCATCGTCCTTCACTTCGAAGAAGATCATGTTGTTAAAACGTTTTATGGTCAGAACGATTGTGCCACCCTCCTCCTTTGGCGCGATCCCGTACTTCACCGAGTTTTCCACGAGGGGTTGAAGGATCATCGGGGGGATAAACACACCCAGGCAGGAGAAGTCGACTTGTTTTATGAACTTCAGCCGGTCGCCAAACCTGACCTGTTGGATGCGGATGTAGTTATCGATAAAATCGAGTTCGTGGATCAACCTTACCATCTGGTCGCCGTGAGAATCAAGGGCGTAACGGAAAATATCCGACAGCTGTGTGATCACCCGGCGGGCCTGCTCCTTGCTCGATCCGATGAGGGTGTTGATCGAGTTAAGGGTATTAAAGAGGAAGTGAGGATTGATCTGCGACTTCAGCAACGAAATTTGCATTTCCCGGTTTTTCAAAGCCAGTTCGCTCTTCTCGCTCTCCTGCTTCTGCACGTTTTCGAAATATCGGATCACGTAATAGACGGCAATGATGATAATGTACTGGTCGTGGACGTGGAGCCCCTCCCAGCTCATTAGTTTTTTGAGATGTCCTTTCCAGTTTTCAAAATGAACAAAGCCTTCAACGTAGTCCTCAATATAATAAGACAGGGAGCCGACGATCAGAAAGAACACGGTTACCCCAACAATATGGCCGATGACCTGGATGTAAATGTTGTATCGAAATAGTAAATTGCAGTAGAAATAAATCCCCACTATCAAAATACAGAGCGCTTCAAAAAGGTATAGCGCATTCCAGAAAACGTGCGGCAGCGGCGTCGTAAGTTGATACCGCAGGATCGAGCCGACCGTGTAGTTTAGGGCATACCATAAGATGAGCAGCAGGTACGCCCGTTTCCATATTGGTGCTATGTTCTGAAGGAATTTCAAGCTGGTGAAATTGATAATAAAGTTACGCAATGGAAAGGAAAAGCGATTAACACGGGTTAATCAGCGATAAATCTTCAATTTAACGAGATAACCCTACATTACATTTGACGAATAACCGTTATTAATGATATTCAACCGCTTTTTACCGTGAAACAACTGCTTTTTTTGTTGTTCAGTTCCGTGTCGGTCGTCGGATGGTCGCAGCAATTGACCATTTCGGCAAAGGTCCAGGACGCCGAAACGGGGGAGCCGCTGGGCTTCGCGTCGGTCGGCATAAAAGGCCAGGCTTTTGGTACCATTTCCAACGACTACGGTGAGTTCGACTTCCACTTCCCACCTGAACACCGCAACGACATCCTGGTCGTCAGCATGCTTGGCTACAAGAACTTCGAAGCGCCAATCTGGACATTGTTGACCGGCGGGGTGCAAGTGATCAAACTTCAAAAGTCACCTATTGTTTTACAGGAAATCGTCGTCTCGGACACCCTTACCGGGGGCGATATTCTTCGAATCGCCCTTTCCAGGATAGACCAAAACTACCCCGACCGCCCTTTTATAATGGACGGCTTTTACCGCGACGTTAAAAAGGTTGGAGGAACATACATCTCCCTCCTCGAGGCGGCTGTAAAAATATTTGACGAGAATTATGAAGAACCGCGTAACAAGTTCAAGCTTCGCGAACGCGTAAAACTTATTGAGGTACGAAAAAGCCTGGGATATGAAAGCAAGTTTACCAAGTACTTCGACCAGACCAATCTCCTCGAAGACTTGTTGCTTCACAACAACATTCGTTACCGTCAGATCGAAGCAGACGACGAACTGTTTGCCAACATGAAGCGCGACAAGAACTCGTTTTACGACAACCACGAAGTATATGTCGTCTATCATGATGAGTTTTATCACCTCAAGGTCTATGTGGACAAGGAGGATTTCGCGATCATTCGCCTGGAGTGGGAATACTCTACACCGGGCGAAGAATTGAAGAAGAAAAATGACATGGTTAGCAAGTTCGTCGGATTGAGAAAGACGATAGAATTCCGTCGCATCGCAGGAAAGATGTACCTAAGCTACATGTACCTGAATTCAAAGGTCAACTGGTACGATATCGAAACATCGGCGCTGCGTTTCGAAACAGAACTCTTCCAGCAGTTGCTGATCAACAAGGTCCATCCCAACACCAGCCAGCGAATTGGGTCAACGGAAAGGATGCGCAACTATGGACTTCAATACCAGGATCAACCTTACAACAAGGAGTTCTGGGATAACTATAACGTCATAAAGGAAACACCTCTCGACCATGAGATCCTCGCCGATCTTGAAAAATACGGGCCGCTCAAGGAACAGTTCGAGGAATACTAAGTTCGGATCCGTTTCCGAATGCTGACTAGTTTAATGTGGACAGTGCCGCTTTGACGCGTTTCATTGCCTCCACGAGTTCAGCCTCAGAAGCCGCATACGAAAAGCGTATGCAGTTTTCCGCACCAAAAGCACCACCGGATACCGTCGATACGTGCGCTTTTTCCAGCAGGAACAAGGCAAGATCGTCGGCATTCTTCACCGTAGTGGTTCCATCCGATTTTCCAAAGAACGAGCTGACATCCGGAAAAAAGTAAAACGCACCCTGGGGATAATTGCATTTGATGCCCGGGATCTCTTTCATTAAGGCATAGACAATTTCACGGCGCTTGCGGTATTCTTCCACCATTTGTCGGGTTGGTGTCAGATCCGAAGTAATCGCAGCCAACGCAGCCCGCTGTGCAATTGAACAATTCGCGGAAGTAATCTGACCCTGCACCTTGTTGCAGCCATCCGCTATCCATTTCGGCGCGCCGATATATCCCACCCGCCATCCAGTCATTGCAAATCCTTTTGCAAACCCATTCACCGTGATCGTTCTTTCAAACATACCGGGAAGAGAAGCAATGCTCACTTGCTCACCGGTGAAGTTAATGTGTTCGTAGATCTCATCCGCGATGACCAAAAGATCACGCTTCACCGCAACCCCTGCAATGGCTTCCAATTCCTTTCGGGAAAACACTGAGCCTGTCGGGTTACAAGGGGATGAAAAGATCATCATCCTGGTCTTTGGGGTTACCGCACGTTCCAGTTGATCGGCTGTCGCTTTGAAATCGTTCTCGATCGTACCGCGGATCACAACCGGGACAGCCTCGGTGAGCCTGATGAGTGCATCATAACTGACCCAGTACGGGGAAAAAACGATAACCTCATCCCCCGGATTCAGCAGCGCCAGCATTGCATTGGCAATTGATTGCTTAGCTCCATTCGAAACGACAATGTTCTCTGCTTTGTAGGGGACATTGTTTTCCTTCTGGTATTTATTCGCAAGCGCTTCCCGCAAATCCGGGTAGCCGGCAACAGGCGGATAGGCAAAGTACTTCCCATCGTCGATTGCCTTCTTGGCAGCTTCACAGATGTGCTGCGGCGTCTTGAAATCCGGCTCGCCGAGGCTCAGACTGATCACGTCGATGCCCTTACTCTTGAATTCGCGTGCCTTTGCCGCCATCGCAAGGGTAGCTGATTCCTCGATGGCTTCGATTCGGTTGGAAAGTTTGCTCATAGGAGAAGTAAAACCGACTCAAGTTTAAATGTTAAAGCGCAAAGTATAAAGCGATGCACAGTTTAAAACTTGAACCGGATCGACGCCCGCAGCCAATGCTATTGAAATCGATTGAAACGTCAGCTAAAAAGGGTCCTTGCCGCGATACTTCTGCCAAGCGTGATCTCGTCGGCATACTCGAGATCGCCGCCGACGGGAATTCCCCGGGCAATGGTGCTGACTTTTAACGGCAGATCCTTGATCCGCTTATTAATATAAAAGGCTGTAGTGTCGCCTTCCATGGTAGGGCTCAGCGCAAGTATTACTTCCTTAATTTCCGACTGCCCATGGTTGAGACGAGTCACCAGCGGTTCGATCGTCAGGTCGCTGGGGCCGACGCCGTTAACCGGAGAGATCACGCCACCCAGGACGTGATAGAGGCCCGTATACTGCGCGGTATTTTCGATGGCAATCACATCGCGCGTGTCTTCGACCACACAAACGATGCTGCGCTCTCTGCGGTGACTGGAACAGATATGACAAACCTCCGAATCGGAGATATTGTAACACGTCTTGCAAAATCGTATTTGCGTCCGCAATGTTGTCAGCGCGTCAACCAGGGCACGAGTGTTCTCTTCACGGCTCTTCACGAGGTGCAGAACCAACCGCAAAGCTGTCTTCTTACCAATTCCGGGAAGTTTCGAAATCTGGTTTACGGCTTCTTCAATAAGTTTAGAAGGATACTCCACCCCTTGTACCGGATTAAGGCCTGCCCTACAGTATTCTCGCGTCGATTCCCGCGTCGCAGATTGCCTCCTGCATGGGCTTGAGAAATTCGAATGTACCCGACTTGACTGCACACTTGCCTGTGTAATGAATGAGCAGCGTGCATTGCTCCGCCTGTTCAGGCGAGTGCTTACAAACCCTGATGAGCGTCTCGATCACGTGATCAAATGTGTTCACATCATCATTGAAGACTACCAAGTCCATAAGGTCAGTCGTCTCGACTGCCTCCATGACATCAGAAAGTTCTTCCTGCTGATAGGCCGTTTTCATGACGATCATGCTTTTTCATCACAAAAATAAGGAATTTGCGGGTGACAAGGCGGACATATTTCCAGAATTCCTTTCTTTGTCCTCAAGCGTCAATTGCCGCTCTCAACATTGAACTATTAACCAAGCCATGACACCAGGTCTCGTCGTTACAATTATTTCTGCCTATTTTGTCGTCCTCATCATTATCTCCTACTTCACCTCCAGGGGAGCCGATACAACCACCTTTTTTACTGCAAACCGGCAGTCGCCCTGGTACCTGGTGGCGTTTGGAATGATCGGCGCTTCTCTTTCCGGTGTAACATTCATCTCCGTCCCTGGAATGGTCGGCAAAATCGGTCTGGGGTACTTCCAGGTCGTGCTCGGCTACCTGCTGGGCTACTGGGTGATCATCGGAATCCTGCTGCCGCTCTATTATCGATTGAACCTGGTGTCGATTTACACCTATCTCGAAAAACGCTTCAGTTTTTGGTCGTACAAGACCGGTGCTTCGTTCTTTTTGCTCTCCCGCACGCTTGGTTCGGCCTTGCGACTTTACCTGGCAGCGACTGTGCTCCAACTATTCTTGTTCGACGCGTGGAACGTACCGTTCATTGTAACCGTAGCAACTACCCT
>CAZIAG010000078.1:10159-11517 GCA_964537375.1 uncultured Roseivirgaceae bacterium | reverse complement strand
GCCTCACGGCGAACGCGCAGTCTACGCGCTACAGGGGCCTCGAAGGCAGTTTCGGCGTACGCTCCATGCAGATTCAAAATCTTCCCGAGAACGGAACGGTGCAAGCGAATCTTTCGGGTGGACAGGTTGGATTCGTCACCGGCAACGAACACCTGTTGGCATCCGTTGGCGTGTTCGGGTACTACGAATCTGATAACGGCGTCCCCGGGTCCGTGCGACTGTACGAGTCGTCGCTCAAGTTCAACTTCTATCCGATGAGCTTTATTGCGACGGACCCGATCGTCCAGCCGTACCTGGTTGCCGGCATAAGCTATGACCGGTTGAATTTCAGCGGTTATTACCTGCATGAGGAGCCGGGTACTATTAATTATAGCAGCCTGAAACTTCCTGATCTCGGTAAGGTGAAGGAGATCAACGCGATGGCAGGTGCAGGCATGGCCTTCAGGGTTGTAAGCAATAGCAGTTTTGTTCAAATCTTCACGGAGGTGAAGTATGGATACAACCTCGCTGCATCGGGAACGAAAAAGTTTGCCGACACGAATTCTACCACGGGAATGATTGGCAACGTTGGCGTGCGGTTCGGCATGCAACGCTAATCGGAGAGCAGTAAACGAGTTATCCACGCGACAAGCCACGTTTCAAATGAAGAAGTTAATCATCATTACAATTATCCTGATCGCAGGCGGTACTGCGGGATTCGGTCAGCACGCATTGGTAAGCGCCTACACGGAAACGACCGTGAGTGGTGCGGAGTATGGCGCAGGCGTCGCTTTCGAATCAAAAAGCATGTGGGGGTTGGGTGGTTTTCTGCAGCAAGGTTTTCAGCACGTGGATGAGAATACGTCACCTGCGCGGTTCTACGGTCTGCATTTGCACGCTCCTGTCGCGCGCGACAAGAAGTTAGCTTTTTTTGCGACGCTGAGGACGGGCCTGGTCAATGATAAATTTGTTGTTGTCGTGCCTGGCTTCGAAACAAGAATGAATGTGTCAGGAAGGTTGACGGCGTCCGTTGGCGGCGCTATGCGAAAAGGTTATCCTTCGTTGTCGGCACGTATCGGTTTCAGGATATTCTAATTGACATTTTATGAAGCGCTCCATATTTATCGTTTTGGCTCTGGTTGTGGTTACTTTCGCTTGCGAACCTGTACATGAAGATTTGTTTACCCGCACGTTTGTGATTAAGGCTGGACAACATTATTCGACGCCTACGCTGATGGAAACGCTTCAGTCAGAGCGGCTCATTTTCAGGGCCGAGTTTGACCAGTCCGCTATTTATGACCTCGGCGATCGGGCCCTTCAATCGAGCAAGAACAAACTTTATGGTTTCTCAGGATGCAACTCCACTCACCATGAGAACA
>CAZIAG010000078.1:0-10149 GCA_964537375.1 uncultured Roseivirgaceae bacterium | reverse complement strand
GCGCCCGGTTTGCGTGGCAATGGTTCGATAACCAATTGGAAATATATGCCTATTGCTACGTCAACGGTGAACGCAAGGAAGAGTTTGTTGGTGTAGTGAAGCCGGGCGAAGAAAACCTTTATGAAATTCGGCTGACCGACGATGCTTATGTCTTTTATCTGAACAACGAGCCGAAGGCGGTGGTAGAGAAAGACACAAACTGCGACCGAGGCGTTTATTACCTGTTGTACCCGTACTTCGGCGGTTCCTTGCCTGCGCCGCACGATGTGACGATAAAAATAAGAAGGGCGTTCTGAAGTTTTTGGTTTGTTTGATAACCCGGCATTGTGATTCAGAAAAGTGAGAGGGGTTGCCGGGTACTCCTTGACCGGCCATGTCCTTAGGGACTGGCCGGTTTTTTTGTTGTTTTTTTGGAGAGTCTGTACGTTGATCACGCAACTGGCTCGTGGATTGAGAGAAGCTGTGCAAACCAATTGGCCATGCAAACGCAGCCTTCCACGTTCGCGTTAATCCTACCGTTTCAACACCAGGTACCCAGACCTTGGGGCTCTGCCTGACATAAATTCAATCTTGTAAAAGTAGACACCGCTGGGAAGTGCATTTCCGCTGCTGGTTTCGCCCTTGAAGACTACTTGTGCGTTGTCGTAGTCCGAGGCTTCAAAGACAACATCGCCCCAACGGTTAAAGATCGTCACCTTGTTCTCACGCGTGTCGTCGAAGGTATCGATGTATTGAAGGACGAATGTATCGTTCAAACCATCGTGGTTGGGTGAAAGGGCATTGAATACCAGTACGTCACCGACGACTTCAATTGTGATGATCTCTTCGGTGCAGGATCCGAGGAAATCGCAGGCTGCGATAGTCACTTGATCCAAGCCTGCGAAGTTTACGCCTCCATAGTCGATTACAAGATTAGCGGATTCATCGATGAAAGCGTCCGCGCCACTGACGGGGCCTTCAATGATCGCAAGCGACGAGGGATCAAGGTCGTCGTCGTCATCGCTAATGATGGTCAATAAGTTTAGCGTTGCAATACCTCCTACGTGTGTTGACAAGGCGGCGGGTGTGATAACCGGTGGCGTGCTTTCGCCGCAGCCGATCACGGTGACGATCGCCTCGACGCGATCACTTTCACAACCTTCGTTGGCAACAGCGACAAAATAACTTGTGGTTGTCGACAGCGCCGGCGTAACGAGTTCTTCGTCGGTCTCACCTGCCAGCGGTTCTCCACCGGAAGGTATCGTGTACCACCGGTAGTCTCCGTCTTCAGCACCGGACGCCGTAAGTGTGGCAGAAGTGTTTGCGCAGATCTCCTTGTCGGAAACCGTGGGTGCGTCAGGGATTGACCTAACATAGGCAATCACTTCGACACGCTTGCTTTCACAGATGCCATCGTCAATTGATACCCACCAGTACCGGGTTGAGGTGATAAACGGCGTCGTAAATGCACCATCGTTTTCCCCCTCGATTGGAGTTCCATCGTGGTCGTCTTCCCACCATATGTAGGAACCGTCGCTTCCGCCGGTGGCTCGGAGCACTGTTGAACCTTCGCCGCATACGATGCCGTGCGTGACTGACGGAGGGTCCGGTAATGGAATCACCTCTGCCATAACGGGGACGCGATCACTTTCGCACGTGCCGCTTGAGATGGCAACATAAAATGTAGTGCTCTCTGTAAGTCCGTACACGAACATAGTACCTGTGAACTGACCGGGCAGGGCTGTGCCTCCTGTAGGTACATCATACCACCGGAATACACCATCGCCAGCGGTGGCTTTTAGTTCCAGCTCTACGCCCTCGCACTGTGCGTCGCCGGTCACTTCCGGTGGCGGCGGTACCATCAGCACGTATAAGAATACAGTGTCACTGAAGACTTCCGGTGCCTCTGGGCTCGTGATGTGACACCGGTAGTAACTACCACCCTTCGTGCCCACGTCATGAATTGTCAACGAGTCTGTTGTTGTACCCGAGTATGTACCGTCATCGTTTAGATCATCGTATGATGTGCCGTTAAACTTTTGCCACTGATAAATCAGCGGCTCAGCGCCAGTTGCTTTCAGGGTGAGCGTGGCTTCACTACCCTCGCATACCTCCTGGCTCACTGGCTGGGTTATTATTTCTATGAAAGGGTTACCGACGAGATTTTCAAACACCAGGAGCGTATTCCCGGCGGTTGTGACCAGGATTTCGGGTCTGCCATCGAGGTTTATGTCGGCGGTGTAGACGCAACGCGGGTTGTTGATGTCCGTATTAAAAGGTTCGGAGAATGAAGAGGCGTCCAATGTTCCCGGCGAAGCGTTGTTTTTGAAGATGGACAGCACGTTGCGGGAATTGTTCGCGACCAAAATATCGGGCTTGCCGTCTCCGTCCACGTCGTCGATATGCGCGATGATGCCGGTGCCAGGAAGTGAAAGCGTAAAGGTGTTGAAAAGAATGTTTCCTGCTGATCCCTGGTTATGAAGAATGGTCAGCTCGGACGCCTGCGTGCCTATGTTGTGGTAGAGTACAAGGTCAAGGCGTCCGTCGACGTCCAGGTCCGCCGTATAGATGCGCCCCGGATTGTCACCTACCTGGACATCGATACGCGGATCGAACTGCGACGTGGAAATCTTCGGATGGCCGGCGTTGCGGAAGATGCTTAAGTTGTCTGCGCCCGGATTGGTTACTACTACATCGGGAAGCCCGTCGTTGTCGAAGTCGCCTGTGGCAACTCCGCCCCCCGTTGCTGGCTTGGAAATTGCAAAGTTGGCGCTGAGCGTTGGAAAAGTGCCAGTCTGGAAGGCACCCGTTCGAGACCGGTTTTCTTTCACGATGAGTTGTGCGCCTGCGTTGTAGGCCATTACCGCGTCGATCTTTCCGTCGATATTGAGGTCGGCGAAGGCAATGTTGCTGAAACCTCCACCAATGCTGGCAGGGGCAGCAAACGTTATTTCCTCGGCAGAGCAGACATTGCGTCGCATTTGACCGTTGGTAGCCAGTATATCCGTGAGCCCGTCACCGTCGATGTCTTCAAGTCGCGGATTCTGGAAACTGGCTGGTATCGAGTCATCCGGGGTTAGTGAGGTTGCGCTTATTGCGCCACTGACGTGCGTATTGAGAAATACGTAGGTTCCGCCGCTCGCTTCCGCGACAAGATCAGGTTTGCCGTCGCGGTTCAGGTCGGCAACATCGATATCGTAATCCGCGGCTGTCAACAGAAAGGAAACCGGTGGTGCAAAGTGATGGTTCCTGAAATCAACACCCCCTGAGAAAGTCACGTTGAACGGCAAATGGTAGCGCGATGACAATTCGCCCACACGCACGGTGACCGGCGCATAAGATGCCCCCGCTGGTACGGTCACGACGAGTTCATTGACCGAAGCCGAAACAACTTCTGCTTCAACGGCGCCGAAGTACACTTTGTTTTCCGCTGGAACTTCGGAGAATTGCGCACCTGTTATCGTTACGCTGCTACCGATTGGTCCGGCAAGCGGAGACACCGTGTTAAGGGAGATCGCGGGCGCGTGGACGTTCCTGTTTTCGAATATCGATATTCGGTTAGGAGTCGTATTTGTGATTCCCGTGATCATTTCGGGACGCCCATCGCCGTTGATATCGACGGGTATTACGGATGTGGGATACGTCGATCCACCCGCGCCCTGGTAAAGGTAGGCGCTTACGAAGGCGGTGGCATCAAACGCTCCTCCGGTGTAGACATTTTCAAAAACACCGATGTTGCCATTGTCCGCCACGACGATGTCGATCTTGCCGTCGCCGTTGATATCGGCGAGACTTACGCCGCCGTATTGACCAAGATCGGAGGTGAGCACGATCTGGGTGGCGAAATCCTCTGCGGTGAGAATTCCGTCGTCATCTTCATTCAGACGGATACGCACATCGTCGGTTGCATTGGCTTTCCATAACAAGTCATTCCGGCCGTCGAGGTTCAGATCGGCCACCTGTACGCCTCCCTGGATTCCCGTGGCAACGGAGAACAACGGAGTGAATACCAGGTTACCCGGAGTCGAGTTGTTTTCAAGAACATAAAATGCGCCGCTGAAATTATGTTTCACGATAAGCTCGGGCTTGTCGTCATTGTTGAGGTCGGCAGCCGTTACGCCGCTTACCGCGGCAAAGACTTCAAAGTCGAAGTTTCGCGAGGCTGCGAACTCTATGTTGCCTGGTGAGCTGATATTCTGAGCGATCCAGAGATAGGAGGTAGATGACGCTCCGCTGGATCCTTCGCCGCCGAGCAATTCGGGACGCCCGTCGCCATCGAGGTCTACGACATTGAACAAAGGACTTTCATCGGAAAGGGCGTCCCATGTTTCCGGTAGGTCGAAGGCGATGTTTCCGGGGGTACTGATGTTTCGAAGGGTAACGAACGAGCCGACGAATGCGGTACGACCTATTGAACTGATGACGTCTAACCTTCCGTCTCCATCGAGGTCGACAGCACGGATACCGGCTCCGTTGGCGTTGCTGCCACCGGTGGCGAATGTTACCTCTGGTTCAAAGGTATCTGCACCAATAGCGCCGCCGTTACCGCTATGACGAAATACGCTGAAGTTTTGATTGTTGGTATTGGCAAGGAGAATATCACTCCAACCATCGCCGTCGATGTCGGCCACGGTGATGCCCTCCATGTTGAAGGAAGCACTGATATCAACGCGGTCGCCAAAGGAGCAAGGGATGATCCGTCCTCCATTGGCAAAAACTGGATTGAAGGGTTCTGTGGATTGGCCGACGAGTCCTGTCGTGCGGTTGACTACGGTCAGGGGCCCGTAGGCGGCACCGATGGGGACGGTCACCTGAAGTTCTGTAGCGGATGCAGAGATAACCGTACCCTGGACAGGACCAAAATGCACTACGTTGGAGGCAGGCATTGGGTCAAAGTTGTTGCCGGATAGAGTGACCGTTGTTCCGGGTGGCGCGGCTACGGAGGAGACAGAGGAAATTGACGGCGCCGGCATAAGTACCTTTTGTCCAATTGACACATCGTCTATTGCCGCCGTATAGGCTGCGTTGGTGATATACGATGCGCGGATTTGAATCGCCGTGATGTTAGTCAGTACAGAGACAATTTGAGCACGGGTGGCCAGCGCGCCGGAGGTGGAATTCATTTTCCATCCCGCAGTCTCATCGAGACGAATCGTGTAGGTGGTCCACTCTGGTGCTACTGCCGGCTTTTCTGTAAACTCGAATACGATCGCGGTACCGGCCCGTTCGACTCGAATGTCGCCGGAAGACAGGTTTGCTGTGCCCGCGTGCGATTGCTGCAGGGAGAACGTTAATTCTTCGCCCAACGATCTTACCACGAGGTTACCCAGGAATTTTGAAGGCGCAAGCCAATATTGCGTGCTGCTTGTAGCGGAGGAGGAATAAGTTGAGGAAATATAGCCTCCTGAGTTTCCTCCCGTGGTGTTGTGAGTAATTGTTGAAGGAAACGTCCACCCATCCGCGTCTACATCGAACGTACTTGTGATTTGTGCTTGGGCGGATACTGCAAAAAGGAGGTAGCCATTGAACAGAAGCATCGATGTTTTCATCATCAGAATGAATTGATTGCGCGTTCCTGAAAACTGAATACTGCGAGACGCATGCCCAATACGATTTCATGCGTATTGAACGCCGACGCTGCCGAACTACTTGCGGGCATTTCGTAGACATAACCGAACCTGAAACGCTCCCTCACCATGGTTTGAAGCAATACGCCGTAGCTGTTGAGGTTTCGGGTAAAGACGCCGACCGTGTGCATCGCGTTGACGTTTACTTCGGCGAAAAAATCGACGGAGACAGGCGCTCCCTTTACGCCGCGAAACACGACGGACGGACGGAAGCGGAGGTGTTCGTTGACAAAATGGACGTAACCACCGGCTACGTAGAAATGCTGGTTGTATAACCGGAAACGTTGTCCACTGATCCGGAAGGTCGAAGGCATGAGACGCGGTACCGAGACGCCGATGAAAAACCGATCGCTTTTCAATACCATTCCTGCTCCGATGTTCATCCGACTTCCGCGTTCGGTCGAACGGAAGGCGTTGTCTCCGGCGTCAAGGATGTTCAATGCGGCGTGGTCGGTATCGAAAGCCTGTACACCCGCCTGCATTCCAAAAGCGAACGTGACCGTCTCGAACCGTAGCTTATAGGCGAACTGTACGCTCATTTCCTGGTTGGTTGCATTGCCGATCCGATCGTTCAGGACCAACAGTGCCGCTCCGGCACGATTGTCTAACAGTGACGTACCGGCGTTAAAGTAGAGGGTTTCGGGTTGTCCCTCCAGTCCGACCCATTGCGTTCGGTAGGCTACAACAAGAGTCACTTCGTTATTCAACCCCGCCCAGGCGGGATTGATAAGCGCTGGGTTAAGAAGGTATTGTGCGTACAGGGGATCCTGTTGGGCGATTGCCGCAATAGGGATCGCCATAAACAGGGTAACCAGGAATTTTTTCATAGTTAAAAGTAGGACGCACGGCTTAGCGAGGCATCACATGAAGATGTGATGGAAGGCGACCGAATTCGGTTACGCGCGGTCTTCTTTAACAAACAGACCTGGTAAACCGACTTCGTGCAGGAGGGGAGTCCCTAAACGATCTTCTCGTTGATCGCTTTGGACACGGCTTCCGTTTGCGAGCGGACGTGAAGTTTGTCGTAGATGTTCTTGATGTGGCTTCGAACGGTGTCCAAACTGATTTCCATTCCGGCGGCGATCATTTTGTAGCTGTTGCCTTTGCTTAATCTGGAAAGCACTTCTTTTTCCCGAGGTGTCAAGTTGTACGAATCGTCGCTTGCGGGTGTATGCATGGACGTGATCACCATTCGGGCGATAGACGGTGACATTGGGGCGCCACCACCGCGTACTTCCTGGATGGCGTTGAATAACCTTGACGATATGTCCTTCTTGAGCAGGTAACCCGATGCTCCGGCACAGATAGCTTCGAAAACGTTTTTGCTGTCCTCGAAGACCGTAAGCATAAGCACTGGTATTTGACGGTCAAATGTCCGGATGCGTTTGACTGCCTCAATCCCGGTCATTCCGGGCATATCGATGTCCATGAGGACTACGTCTGGCCGAAGCCGGGTGATGTTGTCCTGCACAGAAAGGACGTTCGAAAATGCTCCTGAAAGCTGAAGGTCATTGCTCAGCGAGATCAACGACTCCAGGCTTTCGCGGAGCGCCTGGTTGTCTTCGAAAATGCATACACTCACCGCCATGGCATCGTTAATGTACAAAAGTATCAATCATTAAACACGATGGCCTACCTCATTCATGTGATCGGAAGCTCAGCCACCACGTCAGTTCCTTCTCCAGGGTGACTCGTACAGATAAGTGTGCCGTTTAACGACGCGGCGCGCTGCGTCATGTTGACGAGACCGTTGCCATTTCGGACATTTTGAGTATTGAAGCCCTTGCCATTGTCCCGCACCGCCAGGACAAGGTTCGACCCGGTACGCTTCAGCGAAATTGTGACTTGAGTGCCTCCGCTGTATTTCGCCGCGTTGTTGACCGACTCTTTGAAAATGAGGAACATGTTCTTTCGCATGTCTACGCCCAACCGGGTATTACCGATTTCCGTCGGTATTTCGAAAGCGTAACGGATGTTCTTCGGCTCGAGAATTTCCGCGGCAAATTGTTTCATTCTGATAATCATTTGGTCGATGGTGTCATTGTCGGGATTGATGGACCAGACGATATCACTCATACTCTCCATGGTTCGCGTGGCGTTATCGGAAATTCGCACAAGTGAACCCTGGGGATCGTTGCCGCGAAGGGCCACCTGGCTCATGATTTGGATGCTGGACAAGGCAGAGCCGATGTCATCGTGCAGGTCGCGGGCAATGTTATTTCTTACTTTCTCAATATCTATCAGTCGCCTTGATCGGTTGAGCGTCCGGTAGTAATGGATCAGAACCGCCATAACAATCACCCCGAACACCAGTACCGTAAGAATAATTTGTTGACGTGCATCTTGTCGGTCGATAATTGCTTCCTTGAGTTCCTGGTCTTTTTTCAACAGGGCGATCTCGCGTTCTTTTTTTTCGATTTCGTATTCCTCTTGCATTTCCTTCAGCCGTATCTGGACGGCTTCGCCGCGTAGACTATCGTTGATGTGATAATGAGTTCTCAGGAGGTCATACGCCTTTTGGAAATTTTTGTTGGCGTAGTTCCACTCGGCCAGTTTGAGGTATGCCTCCGCTGTGCCCAACATATCGCCGTGTGATTCTGCGACGCGGACGTTGTTCATCAGGGTTTCATGTGCGGTCGCGGTGGAGTTTGGCCTCAGCGAAGCCAGTTCTACCTGGATAGCAGAACTTAGGAGACTGTCGCCCCGATCTCTAGCAATAGACAGCGCTTGCCGGAAGTGAGTACTGGCGGCGTCAGAATTGCGGAGTGATTTTTCCACCAGTCCGAGGTCGAACAGCGCACGCGCTTCTTCGTTGGTGAGTTTCATTTCGCGTGCCTGATGTAGGGCGAGTTTATAATGTTTGATCGCCTCCGGTAGTCGACCGGATTCGGCATATACATTCCCTAAACCCATCCATGACGTGACTAGCCCGCGCGAATCGTTCAACTCTTGCTTGATGGCCAGCGATTGTTGGTAGTATTTGACTGATTCGTCGTAGCGTTTCAACCGCAGGAAGTCGCTGCCCAGGCTTTGGAGACAGAATGATTGTCCGCGTTTGTTATCGAGTTTTTCGAAAAGCCGCAGGGCCTGGAGATGATATTCCGCCGCATTGCGCAGCTCGCCACGATTGAGGTAGATGTTTCCAACGTTAAGGTATTGCCCAGCTTTTGTTAGTTGATGCTTCGGATCAACGAGGTGGTCGATACCTTTTAGAACGTGAAAAAGCGCGAGTTCGAGCTCGCCCCTGTTCTTGTGGAAAAGCCCGGCAGCAAAGTGAAAGTTTGCAATTGCGGCTGTATCGGGTGGGTGCTTTTGTGACAACTCGCGAAGCTTGTCCAGGTAAAACATAGCACTGTCGAGACCACCGGCCTGCTGATGTTGTGCGGCAAGCTGCGCGTAACATCCCGATAAGGCAAAGGTCGTGTTGAGTTCCCGGGCTCGGGCAATGGCCTGGTAGACGTGGTCTCGTGCCTTTTGCAGATCAGTCCGGGCGAACTCGTTAGACAAAAGGCTAAGTATACGAACCGACAGAGAATCCCCGGAATGCCGATCGAGTTCAGTTCGAAGGCTGTCAATGGTGTCTTTTTGCTGACCCAGCGCCACAAAAGGGGCGTTTAAAATCATCAAAACAATCACTGCGGCTGACGGGGTAGGGGTCATAGGGATATCTAAGCTAATGATTTTTGAATAATGCTGAAAACTGGTTAGCTGACGGTCGAACCGATTTCGTTTCGCTACATCGGGGCAAGCGGTGTGGACTGTCTACTATCTACTATCTACAAGGTTGCTACATTTGCAATATCAACATCACCATATGTTCATCATCGACCTCCACTACATCGCTCCCCTGGACCAGATTGACGCGTGCATGAAAGAGCACGTGGTTTTTCTTAATGCGTGTTACCGCGAAGGGTTATTTATTGTATCCGGCCGGAAGGTTCCCCGCACCGGGGGGATCATCGTGGCACAGGGTAGTTCACGGAAAGCCATTGAGTCATTAGTGAAGCAGGATCCATTTGTGAAAAAGGGCCTTGCGGAATTTACTGTGACCGAGTTCCGTGCGTCTCAGTCACACGCCGATCTGAAGAAGATCCTTACCGATTAGTGTGGGCGTTTCGGCCGTCGGGCACTCTTAATGTAAATACAGAGCCCTTTCCAGGGGCCGTATCGAGTTCGATCGATGCGTTCAGGTGACGCGTTAACGCCTGGACGGTTGCAAGGCCAAGACCGGTGGAGTTTTCACCCCCGGTCGGACGCGCGCTGAGCTTCTGAAATTTTCCATAAAGTTTTCCGAGATCTTCATCACTGAAGCCTGGCCCCTGGTCACGCACGCGAAAATGGACATTGCCATTTTCCCGAAATGCGGTAACACTGACCTCAGTGTCGGGTGGTGAGAACTTTAGGGCGTTAGATACAAGGTTATCGATCATGCGGCGGACAATCACTTTGTCGGACGTGAAAGAGTCTACGTTGGCGGTGACAGAGAGCACGATCTTTTTCTGTTGCGCTGTATGGCTGAAGCTTTCGCAGATTTCGTCCAGGA